>WOZM01000074.1 GCA_011620265.1 Paracoccaceae bacterium | reverse complement strand
CTTTCGAAATCGTCATGGCCATTCTATGATCGACTGAAAAGCGGACCGGAGCGAGGCATGAAAGAGGTGCAAGGGATCGCCGGCGGGAAAATGGCAAACGAGACGACGCGCGGCGCTCAGAAGTTTGTCGGCGCAGTCGAAAATGCCATTTCCATCCTGCGTTTCCTGGCCCATGACCATGCGGCGTCGGGTGTCGCCCGCATTGCACGTGAAACCGGAATCAACGTTTCGACCACGTTCAACATCCTGCGCACCCTGGCGAATGAGGGTCTGATTTCGATGAACCCATCGACCAAGGAATATAGTCTCGGACTTGGCCTTCTCGAGTTCTCCGTTCCCCTGCTTGGCACCAACCAGATCGATCTGCTGCACCCTGTCCTGGAACAGCTTTCGGTCGGGCACCGGGCGTTGATCGGCCTGTGGAAAGTCACGCCCCATGACCGCATCGTGCTTGTGGATCGCGTGGTGGAAGGCAAGACGGTTCGTGTCGACATGGCGCTCGGGTCGCGACTTCCGGCTCTTGCCGGCGCGGTGGGCCGCTGCATCGCGGCGACCCGCCGACTGCCGAAATCGGAACTGCAACGCCGGTTCAACTCGCTACGCTGGCAGAACGCACCGACTTTCGAGGAGTATGCCGCGGACGTGGAGCGTGCCCGGCTGACCGGTTTCGCCTTCGACCACGGGAATCTCTTCCAGGGGCTCGACATTGCGGCCGCCGTCATCGTCGATCACGAGGGCCGGGCGCGCTTCGGTATCAGCGGCATTGCCATCATGGGCCAGATGACGAAGACGGACCTCGACGCATTGGCCCGCGAACTGCGCGATACGACGAACCGCGTTTCCGCCAATCTTTACGGCGCCCACGAGGACCCACGCGTGACAGGTGCCTAGATGGCGCAATCGGCCGTCTTTCATTCGTAGCCAGTTGGCCGGCTGTCCGGCTCCTTGCCCTCCTTCGCTCCGACGTCTTCGCGACCTGCGATCGGCTTGCGCCGCCTTGGCCGGAGACTGGCAGACGCCGCCCCGCAACTGCATGCCGCCCGATCAGAGGGTCGGGCTCATCGCTGATCCGTTCCGCGATCGAGGCTGAAGGTGGTGAACCTGGTGCCCGCGCCTTTGGTGGTGCGCGGGCTGACCGATGTTACCGGCGAGGATGCCGATGCTCTGCTTGATAAGCTTAACTGTCACCTGTCTTCGGGACCGTCCCTTCGACAAGATCCGGGAAAAGCCCGTTGGTTGTTTCCCCCCGGTGCCTCAGACCGGTTCCCAGGAGAAGACGTCACCCGAACGCTCCAGCGGGGTGAAACCCGCCCGGAAGGCAGGCAGGGCGCGTTCTGCAATCAGGGCCGGCGTCCAGCCATCTCCCGACTGGACGCTGCGGATCGGTCGCATGGCGTTGAACAGGAACAGCTCGTTGAGACGCGCCGCGAAGACCTGCCCGGTAACACCCTCTGCCGCCGCCGAGGCCAGGAAGACGACGAGCGGCGCGTTGGTTTCCGGTGTCATGCGCTTCATGCGTTCGACACGCGCCTGTTCCTCCGGTGTCGTTGCAGGGATGGAACTTGTCATCCGGCTCCAGGCGAAGGGCGCGACGCAGTTCGAGCGCACGCCGAACCGGCTCATGTCCAGAGCGATTGATTTCGAAAGGCCGACGATGCCGAGCTTGGCCGCGGAATAATTCGCCTGACCGAAATTTCCGATCAGCCCCGAGGTGCTGGTCATATGCACGAAAGCGCCGCTGCCCTGGGCCCGAAACGGCTCGGCCGCCGCACGGCTCATGTAGAAGCTGCCGTTCAGGTGGACGTTGATCACCGCTTCCCAATCGGATGGATCCATCTTGTGGAAGATGACATCCCGAAGGATCCCGGCATTGTTGACCACCACATCCACCTGGCCAAAGCTGTCCATCGCCATCTCGATGGTGCGGCGCGCGGCATTCCATTCGGACACGCTTTCGCCCGAGATGATCGCCTGCCCGCCGATCTCTTCGATCATCGCCCGGGTTTCCTCCGCGGGTGCGCTGGAGCGCTCGCCGCTTCCTCCCAGCGAGACGCCGATGTCGTTGATCACCACGCGGGCGCCCGCCCTGGCGAATTCCAGCGCGATGCCGCGCCCGATCCCGCCGCCCGCCCCCGTGACGACCGCAACCTTGCCCTCAAGTCCCAAACCCACTGTCATTTCGTACTTCCTCCTTGAACAGGCTGCCCTATCGGCCGAGACCGAGCACTTGCCTGGCAACAATGTTGCGCTGAATTTCGGATGACCCGCCATAAATCGAAGTCGGGCGTGCCTGAAGGAAGACGCTGCCCGGATAGAGCGTCGGCGCGTCCGGCACCTGCCCGGCCAGCGTTCCCAGTTCCCCGGCAACGTCCATGATGCGGTCCGCGATCTTCTGGTAGAGCGCGGATTGGTTGATCTTCAGCATGGAAACGTCGGGACCGAGCGTTTCGCCGCGTCGCACCCGGTCTGCGAAGGTCGTGTAGAAGGACTTGTGGTCCTCGAGCTCCATGCGCAATCCGTTGAGGAGCGATGCATAGTCGCCGCTCTTTCCCAGATGGTGGCAAAGCCGCTCGAGATGGTCGAGCGCGCCTTCCGACTGCTTTGGCGAGCCCAGGAACAGGCGTTCGAAGCCAAGGAGATTCTTGGCGATGGTCCAACCCTCGTTCACCTCGCCGACAATCGCGTCGGCGGGAATGCGGACATCGTCGAAGAAGACCTCGGCAAATTCGTCGTGCAGGTCGATGTTGAGGATGGAACGGACCGTCACGCCGGGCGTATCCATCGGCACCAGGAAGAAGCTGATGCCCTTCTGCTTGGCGGCCCGAGGATCCGTGCGGGCAAGAACGAAAATCCATTGCGCGTCCATGCCCAGCGTCGTCCAGACCTTCTGGCCGTTGATCACCCACTGATCGCCTTCGCGCACAGCGGAGGTGCGGAGTGCCGCCAGGTCGGAGCCGGCATCGGGTTCGCTATAGCCTTGACACCAGATGATTTCGCCCGAGAGAATCTTTGGCAGATGGTAGGCGCGCTGCGCGTCGGTTCCATGGGCGATCAGCAGGGGACCGACCATGGTCAGCCCGGTATCGGGCAGTCGCGCGCAACCATAGCGCTCCATTTCCTCGATCATGATCAGCAGCTTCGAGGGTGACAGTCCCATCCCGCCATATTGGCGCGGCCAGCCAGGCGCCAGCCAGCCCTGCTGCGACAGGATCCTGTACCAGGGCATGGCTTCTGCAGCGTGCAGCCGCTTGGGGGGACTGCGCAGTTCCTGCGGATAGCTGGCGGCGATCCAGTTCCGGACCGCCGCGCGGAAGTCGGCATCCGGGAGCGGGTTCAGGTCCGCATGCGGCTGGGGCGCCGCCAGGCTAACGGTGGCTGTCATGTCGTTCTCCCCTGGTGATGCGCTCTTGCCGAAGACCTCTGCGCGCCGTGACCCCGCTCATGGCCGCCCCTCTGTCAGGCTGGCGTAACGTTGGCGATGGAAACCGGCACTGCCGTAGCGCGGCGCCAGCACCATGGCGCGGCGGAGGAACAGGCCGATATCGGCCTCGTCGGTGTAACCGATGGCACCGTGAAACTGCACCGCCTGTCGCGTGACCAGCATGGCGGCATCGGCCGCGCGCGCCTTCGCTCTGGAGGTGATACGACGGCAGTCGTCGCCCGTATCGAAGGTTTCGACGGCATCGCGCAAGACCGCCCGCGTCAGGCCGATCTCGATTTCCAGATCCACAGCCTTGTGCTGCAGCGCCTGGAAGTGGCCGATTGGCTGGCCGAACTGGACGCGAGTCTTGAGGTAGTCGAGCGTGATGGCAAAGGCGCGCTCCATGAGCCCAAGCAATGCCGACGCCGTGGCCAGCGCCGCCGCTTCGAGCGCCTTCGCATCGGGCGCGGATAACCGTTCCGCCTCGACCCCATCGAGGATCAGGGTCGCCGTGTGACCGCCATCGAGGGCGCTTTCGATTTCAAGCGACACGCCTGCGGCTTTCGCGTCGATCAACCAGCAGGCTTCCGTCGAAACGACCAGAAACGCATCGGCGGCGGCGGCCATTGGCACGAAACGCCGTCTTCCCGATATCCGCCCCCCGGCGGCCTCGGCGATGCCTCCGGCGAGCGTGAGGCCATCAGGGGCATCGAGCCAGGCCGGCAAGACAAGCCTGTCACCGCTCAACGCTTCGGCGGGTGCATCCTTGCCCATGAAATCGAGAGCAAGTTGAGCCTCGATGAACGGCTCGGGCAGCAACGCCGCTCCGACTTCACCGGCGAGCGCCGCATATTCCGCCATGCCAAGGCCCGCCCCACCTGCCGTTTCCGGCAGCCGAATTCCAAGCCAGCCCATGGCGGAAATCTCGCTCCAGCGTCCTCGATCAATTCCCGGCCTGCCAAAGCGCAGATGTCGAACCGTCTTGAGATCGCCATCGCGCGGGGCAATGCCTGCGGCGCTTTCGACCAGCAGGCGCACCCCCTCAAACCTGTCCTCGCCCGTTGCGAGCACTGCAGCCATCGCCGTTTCCTCCTTATTCGAATTGGGCGAGACCGTTTGCGAGCACCACCACGTCGCGCTCCGTCACGCGCATGCGGAACGAGCCGTCCGGCCAGATTTCCGTAAGCAGGGTCTCCCCCGGCAGGACCGTCGCACTGAAACGAACATCAAGCCCCTTCAGTCGCGTCGGATCGCCTGCGCAAAGCGTCTTCATCAGAGCATGCGCTGCGATGCCCAGGCTGCACAATCCGTGCAGGATGGGCCGCTCGAATCCGGCCTTGGAGGCAACATCAGGGTCAATGTGCAAGGGATTGTTGTCGCCATTCCAACGGTACCAAAGCGCCTGCTCGGGTCGAGTTTGCGTCTTGCGCACAAACGCGGGATCCGTTTCGGGAAGCGCATGGGTCTGCTTCACCGGACCGGCCGGCCCCCCGAAACCTCCGTCCCCGCGCAGGAAGGTGGTGGCACGGGTCGTCGCGTAGAGCCTGCCATCCTCCGCGTCGCGCAGTTCCTTTTCGCTATAAAGCAGCGCGCCGCGCCCGGCGCCCTTGTCGATGATTCCCGTCACGCGGGTCTTGCCGATCACCACGCCTTCCGGCGGCAACGGGGCATGCAGCGTAATGCCCTGCTCACCATGGACGAGGCGCAGCGCATCGACCCCGGTATCGGGGTTGGCAAGCCAGAACCCCGGATGCCCGAGCACCAGGGGCATGGTCGGAAAGGGGGTCAGCGGGCCTGCGCCGACGAACCCCAGATCACCCCTGTCCATCGGATCCTGTCCGACCCCGATGGACAGGGCATAGAAGGCACACTCGCGCGGACCGTAGCTCTGACGGACCTCGGGAATGTCGTAGGCCATCAACTTTTCGTGGTCGATCACGGCAAAACCTCCTCATCGCACTCGATCACCGCGTCGAGCGCGAAGGCCCCGTCGGGCAGCGCGAGCACCGGATTGAGATCGATCGCGCGCAGGCGCGGGCCCGCAGCGGCGGCAAAGGCGGAAAGCCGTGACAACATGGAAGCAAGCGCATCGAGATCGGCGGGCGCGCGGCCGCGTGCCCCGGTCAGGATTGCCGCGGCCTTGATCGACAGGATCATCTCCCGCGCCGTCGCCTCGTCGAAGGGGCAGGGGCGGATCGCCACGTCTTTGAGAATCTCGACAAAGATCCCGCCAAGACCGAAGACGGCGACGGGGCCGAATACGGGGTCGCGGCTGATACCCATCAGGCATTCGACGCCCCCCGAAAGCTGTCGGGCAACCAGGATACCGGCAATGCGCGCTGCCGGCGCCGTCCTGCCGACCGTGTCGAGAATTTCTTGATAGGCAACGCGGACGGACCCGGCATCGACCAGGTTCAGCCTGACACCGCCGATATCGGACTTGTGAACGATGTCGGGCGAAACGATCTTCATCACGACGGGGAAACCGAGTTCGGCAGCGGCGGCTACCGCCTTCTCCGCCGAGTGCACGATCCGCTCGGCCGCAGCAGCTATGCCGGCTTTCGCGAGAAGCGCCTTTGCCGCGAATTCGTCGGGGCTGACGGCCGGCAGGTGGACATTCGGCAGATCCGGCAGAACCTTCGGCTTTCGTGCCATCATTTCGCCGACCCGTCCCATCGCCGCAATGGCCCGCACGGCCCGGCTTGGATCGGAAAATACAAGGAAACCGGCATCTTCATAGGCACGCGTGACAGCATCATCCGCGATGATGCAGAGCGCCAGCAGCCGGTCGGGAAACTCGGTGCGGATCTTGTGCAGGGTTTCGCGCAGTTTCGGCGCAAGCGTCGCGCTTCCGGCCACATAGGTCATGAAACACAGGATCGACCGGTATCCGCCATCCCTGATCGCCGCGCGGGTGAACTCCTCGAACAACGACATGTCGTTCAGCGCCTGGGCCGTGCAGTCGAGCGGATTGGCCGGAGCGCCATAGGGCAGAAGCTCTTTCAACCGGACCTGCGCCTCGGCCGGCATGGCCGGCATCGGCAAGCCCACCAGTTCCGCCTCATCGCTGGCGACAATACCCGCGCCGCCGCTGATGGTGATCACGCCGAGACTGTTGTGGACGGGATAGATCCGCTGCCGCGCCGCGTAGGCGAAATCAAGCATCTGCTCGGTATCGCGCACCCGGATGACGCCATGTTCGGCAAGAACCGCCTCGGCCACGGCATCGTCCCC
>WOZM01000295.1 GCA_011620265.1 Paracoccaceae bacterium | reverse complement strand
TCGTGCCGGCCGAGCCAGCTCATCCCCAGAAGCGAGGTGTCGAGCGCCCCGCCATTCACCACCGCCGGCACGTTGGTATCCGTCACCCCGCCAATGGCCAGCGTGCCCAGCCGGACCGGCGCCGTCTCCACCCGTCCGTTCGCCGTCATCGCGATGCCGAAATAGTTCAGCGTTGCCGGATCCAGCCCCACCCGCTCCGCGTCGCGCCGGGTCAGCACGATCTCGGAGGCGCCGGTATCGACGACGAAAAGCACCCTGGTCCCGTTGACCTCGGCGGTCAGGTAGAAATGCCCGTCCTCGGCCACCGGCACTTCGAGCGTGTCGCCGCGCATCACCGCCTCGGTCGGCAGGGCGCCGCGCCTTATGTCGCCCCAGAGGCCCGAGACCGCGACGGCGCCAAGGAGGATGAGCCCCCAGATCGCCGCCTGCTGCGCGGTCTTGCCGAGGTTCCGGCGGTTCTCCATCAGGAAGTAGCCGCCGACGACGGCCAGAAGCAGGACGAGATAGACGAGGCGGGGAAGGTCGTCGAGATCCATCGCTCAAACAAGGCCGGTGCCGCGGATGCCGTCAAGGACGAACTGCACCGAAACGGCCGCCAGAAGCATGCCGAGTAGCCGGGTGATGACCACGATCCCGGTCCGCCCGAGCGCCCGCTCGATCATCCCGGCGGCGAGGAAGAAGAGGAAGGCGCAGGCGACGACCGCGATCATCACCCCGTGGATGGCAAGGGTATGGGCAAGCCCGGTCGCGGGCGTGTTGTTGACCAGAAGGATCATCGTCGTGAAGGCGCCGGGCCCGGCGATGAGCGGCGTGGCGAGCGGAAAGACCGACGGGTCGTGATGCGGATCGGCCTGCTGACCCTCGCGCCGCTGGGTCCGCCGCTCGAAGAGCATGTCGAGCGCGGTCACGAAGAGCAGGATGCCGCCCGAGATGCGGAACGCCGGCATCGAAATGCCGATCACGCTCAGGATCTTGTCGCCGAGAAGCCCGAAAAGCGTCATCAGCGCCACCGCGATGAGGCAGGCGCGCAAGGCCACCGCGCGGCGGTGGGTGTCGTCCATGCCCTGCGTCAGCGCCACGAACAGGGGCGCCAGCGCCACCGGGTCGATGATCACGAAGAGCGTGACGAAGGCGGTGAGGTAGAATGCCGGTTCCAATCGCTCAGGCCTCCGCCGCTTCGAGCTTCTCCGCGGCCGCCAGCCACAAGGCCTCGGCGCGGTCGAGCGCCTCCATCACCTCGGCGTATTTCTTCTGCCAGATGACGGCCTCGCCGGGGCGCTCGTAAAGCTCGGGATCGGCGAGCTTCACCGCCAGCTTGTCGCGCATCCCGTTGAGCTTTGCCAGCCGTTCCTCCGAGCGGCGCAGCTCGGCCTTCAGGGCCAGCACCGTGTCGCGCGAGGGGCGCGGCGCCTTCTCCTTCGGCTTCTCGGGCGCCTTGTCGGCATCGTCGCCGGCCAGAAGCTCGCGCCGGTAGGTCTCGAGATCGTGCGGATAGGGGGCCACGGCGCCGCCCTTCACCAGCCAGAGCCGGTCGGCGACGAGGCCGAGAAGGTGCATGTCGTGGGACACCAGGATCACCGCGCCGGAGTATTCGGTCAGCGCCTCCACCAGCGCCTCGCGGCTCTCGATGTCGAGGTGGTTGGTCGGCTCGTCGAGGATCAAGAGATGCGGCGCGTCGATCGTGGCCAGCAGGAGCGAGAGCCGCGCCTTCTGCCCGCCCGAGAGGCGGCCGACGACGGTATCGGCCTGGTCGGCGCCAAGCCCGAAACCCGCAAGCCGCGCCCGGAGCCGCGGCTGCCCCTCGGCGGGACGAAGCCGCAGGATGTGCTGCAAGGGCGTCTCGTCGAGATGCAGCTCGTCGACCTGGTGCTGGGCGAAATAGCCGATGCGCAGCTTCGAGGAGCGCACGACCTTGCCCTCGCACGGCGCGAGCTTGCCCGCCAGAAGCTTCGACAGCGTCGATTTGCCCTCGCCGTTGCGGCCGAGAAGCGCGATCCGGTCGTCCTGGTCGATCCGAAGGTCGAGCCGGCGCAGCACCGGCGGGCCGTCATAGCCGACGGCGGTGCCTTCCATCGTGATGATCGGCGGCGACAACTGTTCCGGCGCGGGGAAGGTGAAGACGACCTTCCTCGCCTCTTCCGGCGCCAGGATCGGCGTCATCTTCTCCAGCATCTTGACCCGGCTCTGCGCCTGCACCGCCTTCGAGGCCTTGGCCTTGAACCGGTCGACGAAGCTTTGCAGATGGGCGCGCCGCGCATCCTGCTTCTTGACCTCGGCCGCCTGCACGGCGCGCAGCGCCGCGCGGCTCCGGGCGAACTGGTCGTAGGGCCCGGACCAGAGCGTCAGCTTGCGGTTCTCCAGATGCAGGATCGCGCCCACCGCCCGGTTCAGAAGACCGCGGTCATGGCTGATGATGATGACGGTATGGGGATATTTCGCGAGGTAGCTCTCCAGCCAGAGCGCCCCTTCGAGGTCGAGATAGTTCGTCGGCTCGTCCAGCAGCAGCAGGTCGGGCTGGGCGAACAGCACCCCCGCCAGCGCCACGCGCATCCGCCAGCCGCCGGAAAAGTCCGAACAGGGCCGCGCCTGGGCCTCGGAGTCGAAGCCGAGACCCTTGAGGATGGCGCTGGCCCGCGCCTCGGCCGACCAGGCGTCGATATCGGCGAGCCGGTGCTGGATTTCGGCGATCCGGTGCGGGTCGGTCGCGGTCTCGGCCTCCGCCATCAGGGCCGCGCGCTCGGTATCGGCCTCCAGCACCGTGTCGAGAAGCGAGGTCGCCGATGACGGCACTTCCTGCGCCACTCCGCCGATCTTCGCGCGGGACGGCATCGCGATCTCGCCCCCCTCGAGCGCCAGCTCGCCCCGGATCAGCCGGAAGAGCGTGGTCTTGCCGGTGCCGTTCTGGCCGACGAGCCCGACCTTGTGTCCGGTGGGAATCACGGCCGAGGCGCCCTCGAAGAGGGGGCGGCCTTCGACCGAATAGGTGATGTCGGAAATCCTCAGCATGGCGGGGCGCATAGCAGAGGCGCCGGACCTGCGAAAGCACCCCCGGCTTCATCTTGCCCGAAATATCCCCGCCGGAGGCATCCGCGCCCGCCGCCCCGCGCGACCTTTTCAATTCCGCGCGGCCATGCTAGCAGGCGCCCGAACCGAACCCGAAGCGAACCGATACGCGGCCCGGCCGCACCAGATCAGAGGCGACAGACATGGCGACCGAACGCACGCTTTCCATCATCAAACCCGACGCGACCCGCCGCAACCTGACCGGCAAGATCAACGCCAAGTTCGAGGCGGCCGGCCTGCGCATCGTCGCGCAGAAGCGCATCCATCTCAGCCTCGCGCAGGCGCAGAAGTTCTACGAGGTCCACAAGGACCGGCCGTTCTTCGGCGAGCTGACCGAGTTCATGGCCTCCGAGCCGGTCGTCGTGCAGGTGCTCGAAGGCGAAGGCGCGATCACGAAGAACCGCGAAGTGATGGGCGCCACCAATCCCGCCAATGCCGAGGACGGCACGATCCGCAAGGAATTCGCCCTCTCGGTCGGCGAGAACTCGGTCCACGGCTCCGACGCGCCGGAGACGGCCGCGGTCGAGATCGCCTATTTCTTCTCCGGCCTCGAAATCGTCGGCTGACCCCGCGCGACCGGAAGACGTCCGTTTCGGAATCCTCCCGGTTCAGCCCGACCGCCTGACGACAAGGCCGATCTCATCGAGGACCGCGTCCAGCCGGGCGCGGTCCCTGTCTTTCGGGGGCGTCGCGGCGGCCCGCGCCTTCAGCGCGTCGAACGCCGCCCGGAGCGCCTTTTTCTCGGCGCCCTGGCAATCGTTCCAGGGTCGGCCCTGAAGGCCCATGACCAGAACGTAATATCCGATGAAATGCGGCCGCGTGCCCGATTGCAGGAGCTTCAGATAGGCCGCGTCGGCGCCAAGGGCGCGGAGATCGTCGGCCGAGTGGATGCCCGCGCGGGCGAAGGCCGCCTCGGAGGCGGGGCCGAGATTGGGAATCGTCGATACAGGGTCGCTCATCCAGGCTCCTCGCGGAGCCTCAGGCTTAGCCCTCCCGGCGCGTCGCGAAAAGCCTCAGATCGCGGCCCAGTCGCTGAAATGCGTCGCCTGCATCTGCTCGGAGGCGGACCGGGCGATCTCGGCCTCGGTCTTGCGGCGTCGCGGCGCGTCCTCGCTCTGCCCTTGCTGCTTGCGGGCGCGCGGCTCCGCGTCGCCGGCACTCATCTGCTTTGGCATGTCCATCCGTTTCTTCCTTCCCGCGCGACCGCTTCCGGCCGCATTCACGAACCTGTCCTCAGGCCATGCTCACACGTGACGGTGGCTTTGGCGCGGCGCAGATATGGCCGCGTTTCGGCACCGTCAAGTGATTCTGCGCCCGCAGTCGCGATCCGCCAAGCCGCGTCGCGGCATTCCGCCGGATTGCGAGTCCTTGCGGCAACAGTCCGCCCGCCCGGACCGGGGAAAAGTTGCGAAGTCGAAACAGGGATGCGCGACGACCCGCCGGTCTGGCAACCGAGGGTTGTGCGCGGGGACTCAGCCGCGGAACGAAGCGGCGAAGGGCTCCGGCAGATCGAACTCTTCGAGCGCCCGCGACCGCGCCTCGGCGGACATCTTGCGGGCGGTCCTGGCGACGATGCGCTCCAGCTCGCCCGCGTCGCGGCCGGCGGCGAAAGGCCGGAAATACCAGCGCAGGAAAGTGAAGCAGATCACGTCCTCGAGCGCCTGCACCTCCGGGTCGCGCTTGATGCCCTCCTTGCGGATCATCCGGCCCGCCCGCTCCACGCTCTCGGGTCCGTAGCCCTCGGCCGCCATGATCCCGCCCACCCGGCCGGCATGGAACGCGGCGAGGTCTCGGCGCCAGGCGAGGTAGCCTTCGCGCCCCTCGGGATAGGCCGAACGCGGCGAGGTCCAGCGCTCGACATGCTGGCCGCGCGCGGCGATCCGAAGCTCTTCGGACGCCTCGGGGAAAAGCCGGTCCAGCTCCGCCGTCATCCGCTCGCCGTAGAGCCGCGCGGCGGGGGCGCCCTCGCTCCGGTCGGGATCGGCCGCGTTGGCGGCGTCGATGGCGGCGAGGGTGCGGGCGAGGCGGGTCATGGCGGTCCTTTCGAGGGGTGGCCGCGACGGTGCCCCGGCGCCGGGTGGGCGTCAAGCCATCGTCGCCCGGATCGCGGCAAGGGTGCGGCGGACGAGCGCGTCGGCTTCCGCCGCATCGCCCGCCTCGGCATAGCAGCGGAGTTCCGGCGCGTTGCCGGAGGGCCGCAGATGCACGATGGCCCCCGAGGCGAAGCCGATGCGAAGCCCGTCGGTCGTGTCGATCCCGGCTTCTGGGCCGAGACCCGCGAAGAAGCGCGCGCGTGCTGAGGCGTCGCCGGTCAGGCGCGCGACGAAAGCCTGCGAGGTCTCGGTCGGGATGTTCTCCAGCCGGTCGCTCGCGGTGCGGCGGTCGGGCAGGGCGGCGACGAGCGCCGAGAGCGGCCGGCGCTGCCGGACCGCCTCGGCCAGCGGCACAAGGATCGGCAGCATCGCGTCGCGGGTCAGAAGCGGCGCGATCGGGCCGGCGGGGCCTTCGGCCTCGAACCCCAGAAGGAAGCCGCCATTGGCCTCGAACCCGACGGTGCGGGCTCCGGGGTCGGGCATCGCGGCCGCCATCGCGGCGATGACATGGGGCGAGCCGATGCGGGTGCGCCGGACCGTCGCGAAGCACCCTGTCGCCTCGATCATGGTGTTGGAGGAAACCGGCGTCACCACCGTCCGCGCCCCGAGCGCGAGGGCCGTCAGCGTGCCGAGAATGTCGCCGGGGATCACCGTGCCGGTGCCGTCGGCGACGAGCGGCCGGTCGGCATCGCCGTCGGTCGAGACGATCGCGTCGAGCCGGTGCTCCGTCGCCCAGCCGGCGAGCCGGGCGCGGGTATCGGCATCGACCGCCTCGGTATCGACGGGGACGAAGATGTCGGAGCGGCCGAGCGCGACGACCTTGGCGCCGAGCAGCGCGAGAAGACCGCGCAGGAGATCGCGCGCGACGGAGGAATGCTCGTAGACCCCGACCCGGAGGCCTGAGAGCGCCGCCGGCCCGAAGCCGTCGCGGTAGCGGCCGGCATAGGCGGGCAGGGCGGCGTCGAAGGGTTCGGGCGCGGCCGGCGGCGCGGCGGCGTCGCCGGCATAGGCGGCGAGGATCGCGGCCTCGTCGGCCTTGGTGATCTCGCCCGTCGCGGAATAGAATTTCAGCCCGTTGCGGTCGGCGGGGATATGGCTGCCGGTGACCATGATCGACGGCGCCCCCGACGTCATCGCGGCAAGCGCGAGCGCCGGCGTCGGCAGTTCGCCGCAATCGCGCACCCGGAGCCCCGACGCCCGCGCCGCCGCCGCCACCGCGCCCGCGATCCGCACCGAGGAGGGGCGGAGGTCGCGGCCGATCATCAGCGTCCCCCGATGCGGCACGGCGGCGAGGAAGGCCCGCGCATAGCCGGCGCAGAGCCCGTCCGTCAGCTCGCTCACCAGCCCGCGCAGCCCGCTCGTCCCGAATTTCGGTGCCATATCCGCCCGCTTTTTCAATTCCTTAGCCGCAGCGATTGTGACAGATCGGCCGACGATGTCGAGCCTTCGGCGCAATTGGCGATTGATCGGAGCCGGGGGGGGGGCGTGGCTTCGCCGCAGG
>WOZM01000156.1 GCA_011620265.1 Paracoccaceae bacterium | reverse complement strand
CACCCGGCCCGACCGCGCGCCGCGCGTCGCCTGCCACTCGATCGCCTCGGCGCGCAGGGTGTCGTCGTCGATCCCGACCCCGTAGGCATCGCAATAGCCCCGGATCATCGCGAGGTAGTCGTCCTGTGTGCAGGGGTGAAAGCCCAGCCAGAGCCCGAAGCGGTCAGACAGCGACACCTTTTCCTCGACCGCCTCGGACGGATTGATCGCGGTCGACCGCTCGTTCTCGATCATGTCGCGCGGCATCAGGTGGCGGCGGTTCGACGTCGCATAGAAGATCACGTTGTCCGGCCGCCCCTCGATCCCGCCATCGAGAACCGCCTTCAGGCTCTTGTAGTGCTGGTCGTCGTGGCTGAAGGAGAGGTCGTCGCAGAAGAGGACGAAGCGATGCTGCGTCGCGGCCCCGAGATGCATGAGAAGCCGGCCGACCGAGGCCAGATCCTCGCGCGCAAGCTCCACGATCTTCGGCGTGAAGCCCTGCCGCCGCACCTCGGCATGGACCGCCTTCACCAGCGAGGATTTCCCCATCCCCCGCGCGCCCCAGAGAAGCGCGTTGTTCGCGGGCAGGCCGCGCGCGAACTGGAGCGTATTGGCGAGAAGCGTGTCGCGCGACCGGTCGATCCCGACCAGGAGTGGCAGGTCGATCCGGTTGACCTCGGCCACGGGCTCCAGCCGGTCGGGGTCCACATGCCAGACGAAGGCCTCCGCCGCCGCGAAATCCGGCGCCCGGCGCGGCGCCGGGGCCAGGCGCTCCAGCGCTTCGGCCATGCGGGTCAGCAGGGCCTCGTTCATGCCTTCGTCTTCTCGTCTTCGTCGGCATCGTCCGGCGTGTCGAAGAGGCTCTCGTCCTCGCCGATGATCCCCTCGGCGCGCGCCTCCTGATCCTTCTTCTTCTCGACCCATTGCACGAGGAAGATCGAGATCTCGTAAAGGCCGTAGACCACGGTAAAGAGCATCACCTGCGTCGTCACGTCGGGCGGCGTGACGATCGCCGCGACGAGCAGAATGCCGACGACGGCATATTTGCGCACGCTCCGCAGCCCGCGCGAACTCGCGAGCCCCGCCTTGCCCATCAGCGTCAGAAGCACCGGAAGCTGGAAGCAGAGGCCGAAGGCCACGATCATCTTCAGCGTGATGTCGAGCGTCTCGTTGACCTTGCCGTTGAAGACGATGTCGATGCCGGTATCGGTGGCGGAGTCGGCCACTTCCTCACCGGTGAACATGGCGGCGAAATAGGAGGGCAGATCGGCGAAGCCGAGGAAGAACTCCATCGCGAGCGGCACGACGATGAAATGCGCAAAGGACGCGCCGATCAGGAACAGCGCCGGAGACGCGAGCAGGAACGGCAGGAAGGCCTGCTTTTCGGTGCGGTAGAGGCCGGGCGCCACGAACCGCCACATCTGGTAGGCGATGACCGGGAACGACAGCAGCAGCCCCCCCACCATCGAGATCCGGATCAGCGTGAAGAAATATTCCTGCGGCGCGGTATACTGCATGACCGGGTTGGCATTGCCGAGGTTGCGCATCGACTTCTCGATCGGGATCAGGAGGAAGTCGAGCAGCGCACTGCCGAAGGAAAAGCAGACGACCATCGCGACGAGGAAGGCCGCGAGCGACCAGAGGAGGCGGGTCCGAAGCTCCGCCAGATGCTCGATCAGCGGGGCGGTCGAATCGTCGATATCGTCCTTCGTCATGCCTCGCCCTTCTTCGCACGGGGCTTCGGCTTGGCCGCTGCCGCCTTCTTCGCCGGCGCCGCCGGCTTCGCGGGCGCGGATCCGGCCGGCGCCTTGGCGGCTTTCTTCGCGGGCGCCTTAGCCGGCGCCGGTTTGGCGGCTGGCTTGGCGGCGGGCGTCTCGGCCGGTTCAGCCGGCGCGGCCTTCGCCTCCGGCGCCTCGGCGAGCTTCGCCTTGCGCTCGGCCGCCTCGGCGGCGCGCTTGTCGGCGAGGGCCTGCGTCGCCGGGCCCTTCGGCTTGGCCGCCGCTTTCGAGGGATCCCATTTCTCGAACTTCGTCGCCGCCTTGTCCAGCGCGTCGAGGCCGAGATTCTTCTTCGATGTCATTGCCTTGAGCTCGTCGGCCGTCTCCTTGACGCCCGATTCCCTTGCCGCGTCGTCCATCGCCCGCTGGAACTCCCGCCCCATCGCGCGGGCCTTGGCGGTAAACCGCCCCAGCGTGCGGAACATCCCCGGCAGGTCCTTCGGACCGACCACGATCAGCGCCACGATGCCGATGAGCAGAAGCTCACTCCAGCCGATATCCATGTCGTTCGCGCCCCTTCAGGCGAAGGCCAAGGCTCAGGCCTTGTCCTTCTCGTCCTCCGGGGTCACGTCGCGGGCCTTCTCCACCGAGGCCTTCTCGATCTCGTCCGAGCCGTCCTTCACGCCCTTCTTGAACGCCGTGATGCCCTTGCCGACCTCGCCCATGAGCGACGAGACCTTGCCGCGCCCGAAAAGCACGAGGACCACGACCGCGATCAGAAGCAGGCCCGGAATGCCGATGTTGTTGAGCATGTTCGTCTCCCTTGGGCGCATATGCCCGCGCCCGTCAATGATCCATCCGATGTAGGCCTTCCCGGCCGGCCGTCAAAGTGGTTTGGACCGCATGGCGGACCCCGGAGGCCTTGCGGTGGATGGCTAACTGACAGTATTCTGTCAGTTGCACCCTTCCCGCCGCCCGACCGAGGCCCGATGCGCCGCTCCGACCGCCTGTTCGACCTCGTCCAGATCCTGCGCGACGGAAAGCTCCACCGCGCCGCCGATCTCGGCCGGCGGCTCGGCGTCTCGACCCGCACGGTCTGGCGGGACATGGCGGCCCTTGCCGGCTCCGGCCTGCCGGTCGAGGGCGCGCGCGGGGTCGGCTACCAGCTCCGCGATCCGACGACCTTGCCGCCGATGACGCTGACGCGCGACGAGTTCGAGGCGCTGCGGCTCGGCATCACCCTCGTCGCCGGGGCCGCCGACCCGACGACGGCGCGCGCCGCCGCCTCGCTCCGGGCGAAGATCGGCGCCGTGGCACCCGCCCGCGCGCAGGATCCGGGTGCGGACAGCTTCGTCTTCGCCAGCGCCGAGGCCGCGCGTGCCGCCCCCTTCCTCGCGCTGATCCGACGGGCGATCCGCGATCACCTGACCCTGGCGCTCGGCTATCCCGACGCCAGCGGGGCCGAGCGGGCCCGGCGCGTCCGGCCGCTTCACCTCGACTACTGGGGCCGTGCGTGGACACTCACCGCATGGTGCGATCTTTCAAACGATTTCAGGATCTTCCGCGTCGATCTTCTGACATCTCTTGCCCATGATGGCGGCGCGTTCCTGCCCGAGGCGGGCAAGACGGCCGAGGATTACCTCGCCCGTCTCGATCCGCGCTAGCGCCCGCCCTACCAGCCGAAAGCCTTGCGCAGCATGTTGAGCGCGACAAGCGCGAGGAAGACCGCGAAGACCCGCTTCAAGGGCTTCGGATCCATCGCATGGGCAAGCTTCACGCCCCAGGGGGCGGTGACGAGTGTCATCGCGATGATCACCGCGAAGGCCGGCAGGTTCACCGACCCGACCGTGTAGGGCGGCGGCGCCTCGGCCGCGGTCAGGAGGAACCCCGCGACCGAGGGCACGGCGATCACGACGCCGAACCCCGCCGCCGTCGCCACCGCGCGGTGGATCGGCATGCCGTAAAGGCTCATCAACGGCACGCCGAACGATCCCCCGCCGATCCCCATGAGGACCGAGAGGAACCCCACGAGCGGTGAAAGGGCAGCCCGTCCCGCCCCGGCCGGCATCGCCTTCCCGAGCCGCCATTCGGTCCGGCCGAGCCCGAGATAGACCGCGACGACCAGCGCGAGACAGCCGAAGATCGCCTGCAGGACCGGCGTCCGGAGCTGCGCCACCGCCAGAACCCCCAGCACCGCGCCGATGGCGATCCCCGGCGCCCAGCCCTTCAGCACCGGCCAGTCCACCGCGCCCTTGCGGTGATGGGCGAGAACCGAGCGCAGCGAAGTCACGATGATCGTGGCGAGCGAGGTGGCGAGGCAGACCTGCATCAGGTCCGGCCCCTCGTAGCCGAGCCCGGCGAAGGCGTAGTAGAAAGCGGGCACGAGGATGATGCCGCCGCCGACACCGAGAAGCCCGGCGACGAGGCCGGCAAAAGCCCCGATCGCCAGCAGGAGTGCCAGCATCGGCAGAAGGTCGGAGAGGTCCGGCATCGCGCATCCTTTCGCCCGGTCGCTTGCCGCCAGATACAGCGCGCGGCGCGGATTGGCCAGATGAGTTGACCGGATCGCGGCGGCCAGGGCGAAGGCGCGAGCCGGATGCGACGATCACGCCGCTCGCCCGCGCGTTCGGTGCCGGTGTCGCGGGCGTGGAGGTGGCGATCCTCGCGGTCATCATCGCCGTGCGCCGCGCGCAACTCGTCTACGGACCCCGGACCGATCAGGCCGGGGAAGCCTCCGGCGGGGATATTTGGGGCAAGATGAAGGGCGGTCAGGCGGCGAGATCGCGCAGCGGGGCAAGGGCCGCGTCGAGAACCTCGAGCCCCGCCCCGGGCGCGTTGGCGCGTTCGGAGAGGATCCGCCGCCAGGTGCGCGCGCCGGGCTGGCCGTGGAAGAGGCCGAGCATGTGGCGGGTGATCTGGTGGAGCCGTCCGCCGGTCTCGAGATGGCGGGCGATATAGGGGCGCATCGCCTCGACCACCTCGAATCGGTCGGTGCCGGATTCCGCGCCGAAGATCCGCGCATCGGCGGCGCCGAGAATCTCGTAGGGCTCGTGATAGGCCGCCCGCCCGATCATCACCCCGTCGAGCCCCGCCGCGAGGAACGACTCGGCCTGGTCGAGCGAGGCGATGCCGCCATTGACCGAGACGTGCAGCGCCGGGAAGGCGCGCTTCATCGCGAGGACGAGCGGGTAGTCGAGCGGCGGGACGTCGCGATTCTCCTTCGGGCTCAGCCCCTGGAGCCAGGCCTTGCGGGCATGGATGGCGAAGCGCGTGACCCCGGCGGCGGCGACGGTGTCGAGGAAGGCCGGCAGCACCTCTTCCGGCACCTGGTCGTCGACGCCGATCCGGCATTTCACCGTGACCTCGACCGGCGCCGCCGCGATCATCGCCGCCACGCAGTCGGCGACGAGGCCAGGCCGCTCCATCAGCACCGCGCCGAAACACCCCGACTGCACCCGGTCGGAGGGGCAGCCGACATTGAGGTTGATCTCGTCATAGCCGTAGCCGGCGGCGATCCGCGCCGCCTCGGCCAGCTCCGCCGGATCCGACCCGCCGAGTTGCAGCGCGACCGGATGCTCGACCGCGTCGAAGCCGAGAAGCCGGCCGCGGTCCCCGTGGATCACAGCCGGCGCGGTCACCATCTCGGTATAGAGAAGTGCATGCCGGCTGATCTGGCGGTGGAAGACCCGGCAATGGCGGTCGGTCCAGTCCATCATCGGCGCCACGGAAAGTGGCGCGGCGCGAGTGGCCGCGTTGGAGACGAGCATCCGGCATTCTCCTCGAACCCGACGCTGATCGGTGCGGGCCTTCAGGGGCCCTATCCTATGCGCAAGGACGCCGCGGGACCACCCTCTCCTGTGCCGGAAAACCCAATCTGCGCGCCTCGGGACGTCAGGCCCCGGTGCGTCCGGCCGAACTCCGGATCGTCGTTCCGCCTCCGGCAGCGTGGCGGAGGAACCGGCCCCCCCCGTGCGGCGAGGCGAAATGGCGGCAGGCACCCTGCCTCCCCGGCACGGCGAAGAGAGGTTGCCGGTCGCCGGTGCCGTGTGCGATCGCTGCCCCCCCGAACCGTGCCGGTCGGGTGCCGATGCGAAGAGCGCACCGGCCCCGGCCGTATCCGCCGGCCCGCCGGTTCCCGTCAGGGAACGATCACCCCGCGGCCGGCGAAGCGGCGGTCCTTGAAGTCGTCGATGGCCTGGTTGATGTTGTCGAGGCTGTACTCGGTGTAGTGCATCCTGACCTTGCCGTCGGCGTTGAGCTCCATCAGCTCCACAAGCTCGGTGTAGTTGCCGACGAGGGAGCCGCCGATATTGATCTCGTGCACGACGAGATGCAAGGTCGGCACCTCGATCTGGCCGCCATAGCCGACGACGATGATCTGGCCGCCCTGACGGACCATCTTCCAGCACTGGTTCTCGACCCCGAGTTCGCCGACGAAGTCCATCACGACCTGCGCCCCGCCGCCGGTGATCTCGGCGATCTCGGCGACGACATCCGGCCCGCCGTCGAGGACGAAATCCGCCCCAAGCTCCCGGCAGAGCTTCTGCGCCGCCGGTTCGCTGTCGACCGCGATGATCCGGCAGCCCGAGATCTCGTGCAGGCATTGCAGCGCGATGTGGCCGAGCCCGCCGACCCCGACGATCACGCAGTAGGCCCCCGGCCGCAGCATCTTCGCGGCCTTCTTGGCGGCCCGGTAGGCGGTGATCCCGGCATCGGCCATCGGTGCCACATCGAGCGGCGTCACGTTGGGATTGAGCTTGATCAGCGAGCGTTCCGAGGTCACGAAATACTCGGCGAAGCCGCCATCGAGCCCCAGCCCGGGAAACAGGCTGTGTTCGCAGTGCATGTCCTCGCCGTAGCGGCAACTGAGACAGATGCCGCAGGTCCGGTGCGGATGGCAAATCACCGCGTCGCCGGGCTTGACCGAGGTCACGCCCGAGCCGACATCCTCGACCCAGCCGGCATTCTCGTGGCCCATGATGTAGGGCAGGAGATTGCCGCCGCCATCCATGATGTCCTTCCAGACACCCTCGATGATGTGCAGGTCGGTGCGGCAGAGCCCCGCCGCCCCGACCTTGACGATCACGTCGCTCGGCCCGAGAATGTTGGG
>WOZM01000167.1 GCA_011620265.1 Paracoccaceae bacterium | reverse complement strand
TCTACTACCGCGCCTACGCTCCGATGTCGCTCGACCAGTATGCCGAGCTGGAGCGCTGGCGCGCCGCCGGGGCCCGCACCGTCGGCGCCCCGCCCGAGGAAACCCTCCGCGGCAACTGATCACCTCTGCGTCAGCGGGCTTGACCTTCGCCGCCGGGCGGTTACCTCTCATCGCGGACCCGAGGGAGATCACGATGTTCCGCACCTTTCGCTGGCTGGCGCTTGCCGCCGCGACCGCGACCCCGGCCATCGCCGGCGAGGTCACGAGCTTCACCCTGCCGAACGGGTTGGAGGCCGTCGTGATCGAGGATCACCGCGCCCCGGTCGTCACCCACATGGTCTGGTATCGTGCGGGGGCCGCGGATGAGAAGCCCGGCGTCTCGGGCGTCGCCCACTTCCTCGAACACCTGATGTTCAAGGGGACCGAGACCCTCGCCCCCGGCGAATTCTCGAAGATCGTCGAGGCCAATGGCGGCTCCGACAACGCCTTCACCTCCTGGGACTACACCGCCTATTTCCAGCGCGTCGCCGCCGACCGGCTCGACCTCGTGATGCGGATGGAAGCCGACCGGATGCGCGGCCTCATCCTCTCCGAGGACGACTGGAAGACCGAGCGCGAGGTCATCATCGAGGAACGCAACCAGCGCACCGACAGCGATCCCGGCGCGATCTTCTCCGAACAGCGAACCGCCGCGCAGTTCCTCAACCATCCCTACGGCACGCCGATCATCGGCTGGCGGCACGAGATGGAGGCGCTGACCCGCCAGGACGCGCTCGACTGGTATCGCACCTACTACGCCCCGAACGACGCGGTGCTGGTCGTCGCCGGCGATGTCGATCCCGACGAGGTGAGGCGGCTCGCCGAAACCCATTACGGCGCGCTGGAGCCGAGCCCCGGCATCGGCCCGCGCGTACGCCCGCAGGAACCGCCGCAGATGGCCGAACGCCGGCTCAGCTTCGCCGACCCGCGCGTCTCGCAGCCTTATGTGACGCGCAGCTATCTCGCCCCCGAGCGCGACCCGGGCGACCAGAAGGCGGCGGCGGCACTGACGATCCTC
Source organism: Paracoccaceae bacterium (assembly GCA_011620265.1). Taxonomy (GTDB): domain Bacteria; phylum Pseudomonadota; class Alphaproteobacteria; order Rhodobacterales; family Rhodobacteraceae; genus Albidovulum. Next base: position 33,184 of record WOZM01000167.1, on the reverse strand, counting down.
GCCGATCTTCTCGGCGGCAGTTCGCAGACCTCGGTCCTCGCGACGCAGCTCCAGTTCGGCACCAAGCAGGCAATCTACACCTCGGCGCATTACGACGGCACCTCCTACGACGACACCACCTTCAACATCGCCATCGTCCCGGCCGAGGGCGTGAGCCTCGCCGAGGCGGAAGAGGCGCTCGACGGGGTGCTTGCGGACTTTCTCAGGACCGGCGTCGACGCCGACCAGTTCGACCGGGTGAAGACCCGGATCCGCGCCGCGATGATCTATGCCGAGGACGATATCGACGGTCTCGCCCGCCGCTACGGCGAGGCGCTGACGACCGGCCTGACCATCGCCGACGTGGAGGCCTGGCCCGACATCCTCGACGCGGTGTCTGAGGCCGACGTGATGGACGCTGCGGCCGCGATCTTCGACCGAAAGCGCGCCGTCACCGGCTGGCTGATGCGCGACGAACCCGCCGATGTGGCGACGGAGGTGATGCAATGATCCGCGCCTTCTTCGCCGCCGCCCTCGCGGTCGTCGCGGCCCTGCCGGCCCACGCGGTCGATATCCGCGAGGTCACCTCGCCCGGCGGCATCCGGGCCTGGCTGGTGGAGGAGCATTCGATCCCGTTCACCGCGCTCGAGCTTCGCTTCGAGGGCGGCGCCAGCCTCGACGCGCCGGGCAAGCGCGGCGCGACCATGCTGATGATGGCGCTTCTCGAGGAAGGCACCGGCGATCTCGACAGCCAGGGATTTGCGGCGGCCCGCGAACGGCTCGCGGCCGATTTCAGCTTCGACGCCTTTGACGACGGCGTGACCGTCTCGGCCCGGATGCTGAGCGAGAACCGCCCCGAAGCGGTGGCGCTTCTGAAACGGGCGCTGACCGATCCGCGCTTCGATCAGGACGCGATCGACCGGGTCAAGGGGCAGGTCGCCTCGATCATCCGGTCGGATGAAAAGGACCCCGGAGAGATCGCCCGGCGCGCCTTCGACAAGTTCGCCTTCGGCGACCACCCCTACGGCTCCTCGCGCAATGGCACGCTGGAGAGCGTGGCGGCACTGACCCGCGACGACCTCTTCGCCGCCAAGGCGGCCGCGATGGCGCGCGACCGGCTCTTCGTCTCGGCCGTCGGCGACATCACCGAGGCGGAGCTTGGCGCGCTTCTCGACGATCTCTTGGGCGGGCTGCCGGAAACCGGCGCGCCGATGCCCGAACCGGCCGACATGGCGCTCACGGGGGGCATCACCGTGATCGACTACGCCTCGCCGCAATCGGTGGTGAGCTTCGGCCATGCCGGGATCAAGCGCGACGACCCCGACTTCTTCGCCGCCTACGTTCTCAACCAGATCCTCGGCGGCCCCGGCTTCGCCGCCCGGCTGATGGACGAGGTGCGCGAGAAACGCGGCCTGACCTACGGGATCTCCACCTATCTCGTGCCGATGGATCTTGCCGAGACCTGGCAAGGCTCCTTCGCCTCGGCGAACGAGAAGGTGGCCGAGGCGATCCAGGTCGTGCGCGACGTCTGGGCCGAGGTCGCCGCCGAAGGTGTCACGGCCGAGGAGCTTGAGGCCGCCAAGACCTACCTCACCGGCTCCTATCCGCTGCGCTTCGACGGCAACGGGCCGATCGCCGACATCCTCGTCGGCATGCAGTCCGAACGGCTGCCCGCCTCCTACGTCAACGACCGCAATTCCTATATCGAGGCGGTGACGCTCGACGACATCAGGCGCGTGGCCGCGCGTCTGATGAAACCCGAGGATCTGCGCTTCGTGGTGGTCGGCCGGCCGGTGGGGCTGACGGTCCAGAACTGACCCCCCGGCCGGTGGCGACGGTCAGATGCCGTGGACCTTCATCGCCTTGTTCAGGGCCAGCGCCGGATTGCGCTCCTCCTGCGCAAGGCAGCCCGTTTCCGCTCCGAATGCGCGGTCTCGGGCGGCGGAAATCGGCGGCCAAGACAAAGGGTGAACTGGCCGAATCGCGACGATACATGCTAGTTCTTGTAGGATGAACGCCGAAAGCCCCCAGATACTGCCCGAACGCCCGCGGATTCGTCAGCTTGACGAGGCTGCCGTCAACCGTATCGCGGCGGGTGAGGTGGTGGAGCGTCCCGCCTCGGCAGTCAAGGAACTGGTGGAGAACGCCCTCGACGCCGGCGCCCGCCGGGTTGACGTCACTTATGCCGATGGTGGCAAGACGCTGATCCGCGTCACCGACGACGGCTGCGGCATGACGGCGGAGGATTTGCCGCTGGCGCTTGCCCGCCATGCGACCTCCAAGATTGACGGCTCCGACCTTCTCAACATCCGCAGCTTCGGTTTCCGGGGCGAGGCGCTGCCCTCGCTCGGTGCCGTCGGCCGGCTCCGGATCACCTCGCGCGCCTCGGGCGCGGAGGCTGCCGGGATCGCCGTCGCGGGCGGCCGGACGGAGCCTGTCCGCCCCGCCGCGCTCTCCCGTGGCACCGTGGTCGAACTCCGCGACCTCTTCTACGCGACGCCGGCGCGGCTGAAGTTCCTTCGCTCCGACCGGGCCGAGGCACAGGCGATCCGCGACGTGGTCCAGCGCCTCGCGATGGCCGAGCCTTTCGTCGCCTTCACCTTGCGCGACGCGACCGGCGGCGGCGAGGGCCGGCTCGTCCTGCGCGCCGACGCCGAGCAGGGAGAGCTCTTCGACGCGCTCGGCCAGCGCCTCCGCCGCCTGATCGGCAACGACTTCGCCGACAACGCCCTGCCGATCGACGCCGAGCGCGAGGGGCTCCGCCTGACCGGCTTCGCGGCGCTGCCGACCTATTCGCGCGGCGCTGCGGTCGAGCAGTTCCTCTTCGTCAACGGCCGGCCGGTGCGCGACAAGCTCCTGATCGGGGCGCTCCGGGCCGCCTACATGGACGTCCTGTCGCGCGACCGTCACCCGGCGGCGGTGCTGAACCTCGGCTGCGACCCCGAGCGGGTCGATGTGAACGTCCACCCGGCGAAGGCCGAGGTCCGCTTCCGCGAGCCGGGGCTGGCGCGCGGCCTCATCGTTTCGGGCCTGCGCCACGCGCTGGCCGAGGCCGGCCACCGCGCCTCATCCACCATCGCCGGCGCGACGCTCGGCGCGATGCGCCCCGAACCCACGGGCGTCCCCCGCATCTACCAGATGGACCGCCCGTCGCAGACCGCCCTGCGCGCGGCCCATGCCGCGCAGGCCCCGCTTGCCCCCGCCTTCGCCGAGGCCAGCGCCCGCTTCGACGCCGCCCCCGAACCGGCCGCCGACGATCCGGCCGAGGACCACCCCCTCGGCGCCGCGCGCGCCCAGATCCACGAAAATTACATCCTCGCCCAGACCGCGACCGGCCTCGTCATCGTCGATGGGCACGCCGCCCATGAACGGCTCGTCTACGAACGCCTCAAGCGCCAGCGCGACGAGACGGGCGTTGCTGCCCAGGCGCTCCTGATCCCCGAGATCGTCGATCTTTCGGAACAGGACGCCCAGCTCCTTCTCGACCATGCCGACACGCTCGCGAGCCTCGGTCTCACCGTCGAACCCTTCGGCGGCGGCGCCATCGCCGTCCGCGAAACCCCCGCCATTCTTGGCGAGGTCAACGCCACCGCGCTGATCAAGGACATCCTCGACGAATTGCACGACATGGGCGACAGCCAGCGCCTGCGATCGCGGATCGACGCGGTCCTCAGCCGCATGGCCTGCCACGGCTCGATCCGCACCGGCCGGCGGATGCGCCCCGACGAGATGAACGCGCTTTTGCGCGAGATGGAGCGGACGCCGCTTTCGGGCCAGTGCAATCACGGCCGGCCGACCTATGTCGAACTGAAACTCTCCGATATCGAACGGCTCTTCGGACGCACATGATCACGATCAACGGCCAGACCTACGCCCTCGACGATCCCCTCGTCCTCGCCGCCCTCGGCGGCGCGGCGCTGGTCCTGCTGATCGTGATCCTGCTCGTCACCACGCTCCGCGCCGCCTCCCGCTCCGCCCGCATGGCCGAGCCGATGATCCATCACCTCGGCCAGCTCGGCCAGAAGGTGCAGTCGCTCTCCGACGGCCAGCAGCAGCTTTCCGGCGGCCTCAGCCATGTCTCCGAAGCCCAGGCTGCCTCGCAGACCAAGATGCTGCACCTGATGGAACAGCGCCTCGCCGAGGTCTCGCGCGGGATGAGCGAAAGCCTCCACGGCACCGCCACCCGCACCGCCCGTTCGCTCGGCGACCTCCAGCAGCGGCTGGAGACCATCGACAAGGCCCAGTCGAACATCGAGAAGCTCTCGGGCGACGTGCTCAGCCTGCAGGACATCCTCTCCAACAAGCAGACCCGGGGCGCCTTCGGCGAGATCCAGTTGAACGACCTTGTCAGGAAGGCGATGCCGCCCGACGCCTTCACCATGCAGGCGACGCTCTCCAACGGCCGCCGCGCCGACTGCCTCATCCACCTGCCGAACCCGCCCGGCCCCATCGTCATCGACTCGAAATTCCCGCTCGAGGCCTACGAGGCGCTGCGGCGGGCCGAGAACCAGTCGCAGATCATCGAGGCGCAGCGGAGCTTGCGCATCGCCGTCCGCAGCCACATCAAGGCCATTGCCGAGCGCTATATCCTCGACGGAGAGACGGCGGACGGCGCGCTGATGTTCCTGCCTTCCGAGGCGGTCTATGCCGAACTGCACGCCAACTTCCCCGAGCTTGTGCGCGAAGGCTTCGCGGTCAAGGTCTGGATCGTCTCGCCCACGACCTGCATGGCGACGCTGAACACGATGCGCGCCATCCTGAAGGACGCCCGGATGCGTGAACAGGCGGGGGCGATCCGCACCACGCTTCGCCAGCTTCACCGCGACGTGGAACTGGTGGTGGAACGGGTGGACAAGCTCTCCACCCATTTCAACCAGGCGCGGAGCGATCTCGACGGCATTTCCACCGCTGCCGAACGTGCCGGAAAGCGGGCGGCCCGGCTCGACAATTTCGATTTCGAGGAGCTGGCGCCGGAGGAAGACACGCCAAGGGTGGTGCCGCTGACGAAGCCCTGATGCGGTCCGGCGGGCTGGCGCTTCCGCTACGTCAAGCGGCGAACGCGCGTTCGACGTCGCGGCGCGATGATCCGCCCCGCCCGGTCCTTGTGGCGCCATCCCAGGGACAGGCGCGCCCGGCTTGCGGTGCGCCCGAACGCACGGGCCCCCGCCTCAGACATGCGCCACCAGCCGCATGTACTGCGCGAGGTGCCCGACCTCATCGAGCCACCTTTTCACCAGCCGGGGATCGTGCGGCGCGCCGTGAAGGCCGACGGGGATCTCCCGCGCCATCACGCCCTCGACCGCGAGCGACACCGTCCCCGACACCAGCCGCGACATCGCCGACCCGCGGACATCCCCTTCGGCATCGAGAACCCAGGTCCGGTGCCAGACCGGCACCCCCGCCCGCTCCGCCTTCAGCGACACGCAGAGCACCACGCGGTCCGGCTCATCCTCCGCCAGCGGATACTTTTCCCACAGCTCGTCCGCCAGTTCCTTCAGCCGCGCTTCCGCCGGTTTCGAGGCGAGTTCCTCGAAGATACCGGCCCAGGCATCCGCCCAGCCGTTCAGCCGCAGTGTGCCGCGGACGAATTCCTTCACCTTCCATTCCGGGTCGAAGTGATACTCCGCGATGAACGGCACCGAATCCCGGTTCGGATAGACCTCGAACGTCTCCGGCTGGCGCAGCGGGGCGATATAGCTCCGCACCGCGTCCCAGGGATGCGCAACCCGAAGCTCGGCGAAGTCCCTGACCGACCGCGCCGGCGCCATCAGGGCGCGCAGGACCCCGAGCGGCGACCACGAGAACTTGTAGCGGAACGCGTTCGGCCGCGCCGGCACCCCGCCGCAATAGGAGGTGAAGGACAGGACATTCTCGCGGTCATAGGCCTTCGACGCCCGGTAGGCCGCGACCAGATCGTGCGCCATCAGGTGGTCGATCCCGGGATCGAGCCCGACTTCGTTCACCATCGCGACCCCCGCCCGCCGCGCGGGTTCGTCGAGCGCGCGCATCTCGGACGAGATGTAGCTTGACGAGACGAAATGCACACCATGCGCGACGCAGTGCCGGGCGAGGTCGGCATGCATGTCGGCCGGCAGCATAGAGACGACGATGTCGCCGGGCCGCAGCGCCGCGTCGAGCGCGCCGGGCTCCATCGCGCGGATGTCCCCGTTGATGTCGCCCACCGCCTCGACGGCCGCGGCAAGCGGCAGGTTCCAGACCGTCACCGGATGCCCCGCCAGGATCAGCCGGCGCAGGCCGGGGCGGGACGAAAGGCCGGTGCCGCACCAGTGAATTCGCATCGTTCAGCCTCCGCTCGGGTTCGCGGCCAGACTGCGGCCGCAGGGCCGCCGGGGCAAGTCCCCCGCGCTCGGCATGGATCGCGTGGGAACGGCCGAAACAGTCAAGCTCGTTCAGCCGCGCGTCGCGGTGATGCGGGCGGCGGCCGGCATTCAGCGCCTCGGCGGTCTCGACCTGGCGCCGGACTGTGCCCGAGATCACCCGGTCGAAGCCGCCGCAATCGCGCAGGTGAAGGCCCAGCCACTCCGCCTGCTGGCGCCCGGGCGGCAACAGGCAGTCGTCGTCCGCTTCGGTCCGGGCGCCGCTATTAGCCTGCCCGTGGCGGATCAGAGTGACTTCGGTCATGCCGGCGTTCTGTCAGCCCCAGCGCACGTCGCCAAGGAAAATGTAGCCCGCGCCATAGATCGTCTTGATCAGGCGCGGGTTCTTCGGATCCTCGCCGAGCTTGGTCCGGAGCCGCGAGATCCGCACATCCATCGCCCGGTCGAAGCTTTCGCCTGCAGCGCCGCCAAGGCTTTCCTGCATCTGCGCGCGGGAGATCAGCCGCTTCGGGCTGTCGAGAAAGAGCCGCAGCACCTCGCCCTCGGCATGGCTGAAGGGCACCTCCTCGCCCGCATCGTTGACCATCACATAGCGGTCGAAATGGGCGGTCCAGCCGGCGAAACGCGCGATGGCCGCCGGGCGGTCGGGATCGGCGCGGCCCTTGCGGAGACGCGCCCGGATGCGGGCCACGACCTCGGCCGGATCGAAGGGCTTGATGATGTAGTCGTCGGCGCCAAGCTCCAGCCCCGTCACCCGGTCCTGCACCTGCGCCCGGCCCGAGATGATGATGATCGCCGCCCCGGATTCCAGTGCCAACCGGTGAACCAGCGCCAGCCCGTCGCGGTCCGGCAGGCCGAGATCGACGAGGCAGGCATCGGGCGCGGTGCGCTTCAGCGCCGCCTCGAACTCGGTGGCGCGGGAATAGGACGAGGTGCGGAACCCCGCCTCTTCCAGCGCGTCCGAGAGCATCCGGCGGATCTCGGGCTCGTCGTCGAGTATCGCCACATGGGCGCGGCTGTCGGCTGGCGAGGTCATGCGGCCTCCTTCCGGGAGAGGAAGGCGGCAAGTTCGGCCGCCGCGAAGGGTTTCGTGAGGATCGGGATCGCCCCGGCCCGGGCGCGCAGCGCGTCGCCGGGCGGCAGCGAGGTCATCAGGACGACGCGCGCCGGATGGCCGCGGCGGATCAGCCCGAGGGCGAAATCGACGCCGTTCGTGGCGCCCGGCAGGCCGATATCCGAGAGGATGAGGTCGAGGCCGGGCAGGTCGGCCAGTTCGGCCGCCTCGTCGGCGCTCGCCGCCTCGATCACGTTGTGGCCAAGGTCGCGCAGCATCTCGCGGATATCGGTGCGGATTTCCTCGGTATCCTCGACGAGGAGGACCAGAAGCGGCTCGGCCGGCTCCGCCGCGGCCTTGCGCAGCGGCAGGCGCAGCGTCACCGTCGCGCCGCCCTCGGGCCGGTTCGCGAGCTTCACCGTGCCACCGGAGAGCTTGGTATGGTCGTAGACCATGGAAAGGCCGAGGCCGGAGCCTTCGCCGCCCTTGGTGGTGAAGAAGGGATCGAGCCCGCGATTGAGCGCCTCGGCCGAGAACCCCGTGCCGGTATCGGCGACCGAGAGCTCCAGCCAGGTATCGCGGACCGGCCGCGCCGTCAGGGTGATCCGCCCGGCGCCGGCGCCGATCGCATCCTTGGCGTTGAGGATGAGGTTGAGGAGCGAATCCTGCAGCGATCCGGCATCGAGCAGGATCGGTTCGGGAAAGTCGGCGACGAGGATGTCGAGGCCGATCCCCTCCGGAAGCGACGGCCCGGCCATGACCCTGAGATCGCGCAGAAGGGTGGCAAGATCGGTCGGCTGCGGCCGCACCTCGCGCGGCCCGGAGATCGAGGCGATGCGGTCGAGAAGCGTGCCGCCGCGCCGGGCGGCGGCAAGCGTCGCGCGGGCGATCTCGGCGGCGGCCGCCGGCAGGGCCGGCAACCGCTCCAGCCGGCCCTGAAGCCCGAGGATGATCGTCAGCAGGTTGGCGAAGTCGTGGGCGAGGCCGGAGGTCAACTGCGCCGCGAGTTCCCGCTTGGCGCTCTGGCTCAGGGCCGCGCGGCTCTGCGCCTCCTCTGTCACATCCATCGACAGGATGTAGATGCCCTGCGGCTGATCCTCGCCGCCCTGATCGGGCGTCAGCGCGATGCGGATCCGCCGGCCCGACATGTCGTGGGTGATCTCGAAGACATTCGCCTCGCCCTTGAGCGCCCGGTGGAGCCCCGGCTCGATCTTGGCGAAGGTCTCGGGGCCGAGCGCCTCGGCTGCCGGGCGGCCGACGATGTCGGAGAGGCTGCCGGGCATCACCGCCGAAAGGCGGCGGTTGGAGAACGTATAATGGAAGTCAGGGCCGACATGGGCGATATGGGCCGGCATCATCTCGGTCACGAGCCTTGTGCGGGCCTCCATCTCGGTCAGTTCGCGCTTGGCCTCCTCCAGCGCGGCATTGGTCGCGGCAAGCTCCCGGTTGGCCTGCGCCAGCCGCTCGGCATGGGTCAGAAGCTCTTCCGACAGTTCCTCCGACCGGCCGCGCAAAAGCGCCTCCTGCGCCTTGATCTCGGTGATGTCGGTATAGACCGTGACCCAGCCGCCCTGCTGCAGCGGCGATCCCTCGACCGAGACCGTGCGACCGTTGGGGCGTCGGCGTTCCATGTAATGCGGGGTGAAGGTAAGGGCCTGGTCGACCCGGAAGCGCACGGCTCCCTCGGCATCATCGACCTCGCCGTATTCGCCGCGCAGCACCAGATAGCGGATCGTCTCCTCGAACGAGGCGCCGGGGCGGGTCAGGTCGTCGGGCAGGTCGAACATCAGCTGATATTGCCGGTTCGAGACGGCGAGCTTCAGGTCGCGGTCGAAGATCGACAGCGCCTGCTGAATGAGGTTCAGCCCGGCCTGCGTCAGCTTCGCGCGGGTATCGTCGCGATCCATCGGCGCTCCTCCGACCCTATCGCTAGCACCGTTGGCCGGCGGGGCGAAAGGGCCAAGCCGGCGCTGTTACAATTCGTAAGGTTTGCGAAAAAGTCAGGAAATCTTTGACGGCGATCCCTTGGTGCATGACGCTGCGGGCGACGGAGGAATCGCCCGGGAGGCGACACTTGCGCCGCAACGCACGGCGCGCGGGAGGAGCATCGGTGGCAGAAGACGCGACGACGGGCGATTTGCAGTCCATTCCGGCGCTGTTGGCGCGCAATGCGCGCCAGTGGGGCGCGCTGCCTGCCTTTCGCGAGAAGGAATTCGGCATCTGGCAAAGCTGGACCTGGGGCCAGACCGCCGAAGAGGTCCGGGCGATGGCCCTTGGCTTCATGACGCTCGGGATCGAGCGCGGCGACCATGTCGCGATCATCGGCCGCAACCGCCCCGCGCTCTACTGGTCGATGGTGGCGGCGCAGATGTGTGGCGCGGTGCCGGTGCCGCTCTATCAGGACGCGGTCGCCGAAGAGATGGCCTATGTGCTCGAGCATTGCGGCGCGCGCTTCGTGGTGGCCGGCGATCAGGAACAGGTCGACAAGGTTCTCGAAGTGCAGGAAAGCCTGGAGGGCCGGGGCACCAAGCTCGACCACATCGCCTATCTCGACAAGCGGGGGATGCGGAAATACGACCATTCCGCCATGAACGCCCTTGCCGACATCGCCGCCGAGGGCCGCGCCGCGCATCAGCGATTCGATGCCGAGCTCGACGCCCGGATCGCGGAACTGACCTACGACCATACCTGCGTGATGCTCTACACCTCGGGCACGACCGGCAAGCCGAAGGGCGTGGTGCTCTCGAACCGCAACATCATCGAGACCTCGAAGAACTCGTCCGAATTCGATCACCTGAGCCACCACGACGAGGTGGTGGCCTATCTGCCGATGGCCTGGGTCGGCGACTTCATCTTCTCCGTGGGTCAGGCCTTCTGGACCGGTTTCACCGTGAACTGCCCGGAAAACGCCGCGACGATGATGACCGACCTGCGCGAGATCGGGCCGACCTACTTCTTCGCCCCGCCGCGGGTCTTCGAAACCCAGCTCACCAATGTGATGATCCGCATGGAGGATGCCGGGCGGCTGAAGAAGCGGATGTTCGACCATTACATGGAGGTGGCCCGCCGCGTCGGCCCCGCGATCCTCGACGGCAAGCCGGTCTCGGGCCTCGACCGCTTCCGCTACTGGCTTGGGAACATTCTGGTTTACGGGCCGCTGAAGAACACGCTCGGCTTTTCGCGCATCCGCGTCGGCTATACGGCGGGCGAGGCGATCGGGCCGGAGATCTTCGACTTCTACCGCTCGCTCGGGATCAACCTGAAGCAGCTCTACGGTCAGACCGAGGCGTCGGTCTTCATCACCCAGCAGCCCGACGGAGAGGTGCGCTCGGACACCGTGGGCGTGCCGTCGCCGGGCGTCGAGGTGAAGATCGCCGAGAACGGCGAGGTCTTCTACCGCTCGCCCGGAACCTTCGTCGAGTACTACAAGAACGCCGAGTCGACCGCCGCGACCAAGGATGCCGAGGGCTGGGTGGCGACGGGCGATGCCGGCTTCTTCGAGGACGGCACCGGGCATCTCAGGATCATCGACCGGGCGAAGGATGTCGGCAAGATGGCCGACGGCCACCTCTTCGCGCCGAAATACGTCGAGAACAAGCTGAAGTTCTACCCGAACATTCTCGAAGCGGTGGTCTTCGGCGCGAACCGCTCCATGTGCACCGCCTTCATCAACATCGACCTCACCGCCGTCGGCAACTGGGCCGAGCGCAACAACATCGCCTATGCAAGCTATCAGGAACTGAGCCAGCATCCGCAGGTGCTGGAGACGGTCGCGGCCCATGTCGAGGAGGTCAACCGCTCGCTTGCCGCCGACCCGATGCTGGCGGGCTGCCAGATCCACCGCTTCCTGATCCTGCACAAGGAGCTCGACGCCGACGACGGAGAGCTGACGCGCACCCGAAAGGTCCGCCGCAAGATCATCGAGGAGAAGTTCGCCGACCTCATCGCCGCCCTCTACGACGGAAGCCACAGCATCTATACCGAGACCGAGGTCACCTACGAGGACGGCCGCAAGGGCAAGATCAAGGCGACGCTGACCATCCGCGATGCGAAGGTCGAGCGTGCGGCGGAAAGGATGGCGGCGGAATGACCCTGGCATGCGCCCCCCACCCCTCTCCCCTCCCCACAAGGGGGAGGGGAAGCGCCCAGCCTCCCGGTCGTGCGGCCCCTCCCCCCTTGTGGGGGAGGAGGGGAGGGGGGGCTGCCCGAACCTCGACGGAGGGAGAGACATGACGCAAGATGCCTCTGGCTACACCGCCGCCGGCGGCCGCAAGATCGGCGGCGTGCTGATGGAGATGAAGAACATCACCCTGCGCTTCGGCGGGGTGAAGGCCATCACCGATATCAGCTTCGACATCCGCGACGGCGAGATCCGGGCGATCATCGGGCCGAACGGCGCCGGCAAGTCCTCCATGCTCAATGTCATCTCGGGCTTCTACGTGCCGCAGGAAGGCGAGGTCTGGTTCAAGGGCTACAAGCGCGGGCCGATGAAGCCCTATCAGGTCGCCCGCCTCGGCATCGCCCGGACCTTCCAGAACATCGCGCTCTTCGACGGGATGAGCGTTCTCGACAACATCATGACCGGGCGCCTGACGATGATGAAATCGGGGCTTCTGAGCCAGGCGATCTGGTGGGGCGGGGCGCAGAAGGAAGAGACGGAACATCGCGAAAAGGTCGAGAAAATCATTGATTTCCTTGAGATTCAGGCGATCCGCAAGACCCCGGTCGGGCGGCTGCCCTACGGCCTGAAGAAGCGGGTGGAGCTTGCCCGCGCGCTCGCCGCCGAGCCGAAGCTCCTGCTTCTGGACGAGCCGATGGCCGGCATGAACGTCGAGGAGAAGGAGGACATGTCGCGCTTCATCCTCGACGTGAACGACGAATTCGGCACCACCATCGCGCTCATCGAGCACGACATGGGCGTGGTCATGGACCTTTCCGACCGGGTCGTGGTGATGGATTACGGCCGCAAGATCGGCGACGGCACTCCGGACGAGGTCAGGAACAATCAAGAGGTGATCGACGCCTATCTGGGGGTCGCGCATGACTGACCGTGCCCGTCGTTTATCCGTAGTGCATCCGTATTTCTTCCGTAGCTACACGCGCCGCCCGGCGAAGAAGGAGGCGACCCATGCCTGACCAGCTTCTCTTCGCGATGGAGGTCACGCTGAACGGCCTCATGGCGGGCGTGATGTATTCGCTCGTGGCGCTCGGCTTCGTCCTCATCTTCAAGGCCTCCGGCATCTTCAACTACGCGCAGGGCGTGCTTGCCCTCTTCGCCGCGCTGACGCTCGTCGGGTTCCAGGACGGGCAGGTGCCCTTCGCGCATCTCATCAATGCCGTCTTCAAGACCAATCTCAGCACCTTCGGCTGGCATCTGCCTGCCATCGTCGCCATCCTCCTGACCGCCGCGGTGATGGTCCTTCTCGCGATCATCATCGAGAAGTTCGTGCTCAAGCACCTCGTCAATCAGCCGCCGATCATCCTCTTCATGGCGACGATCGGCATGGCCTATTTCCTCGAAGGCCTTGGCGACATCATGTGGGGGGCGGACATCAAGAAGCTCGATGTCGGCCTGCCGCAGGGGATATCCGAGACGGTGGAGAGCGTGACCGACAGTATCTTCGGCTACGGCTTCTTCATCGACAATCTCGATATCGTGGCGACGGTGGTGGCGGCACTTCTGGTCCTGTCGCTGACGCTCTTCTCGCAATACACCAAGTACGGCCGGGCGCTCCGCGCCGTGGCCGACGACCATCAGGCGGCGCTCTCGGTTGGCATCTCGCTTCGTTTCATCTGGGTGCTGGTCTGGTCCATCGCCGGGATCGTCGCCCTCGTCGCGGGCATCATGTGGGGCACGAAATCGGGGGTGCAGTTCTCGCTTTCGCTGATCGCGCTGAAGGCGTTGCCGGTCCTGATGCTCGGCGGCTTCACCTCGATCCCCGGCGCCATCGTCGGCGGCCTGATCATCGGGGTGGGCGAGAAGCTTTTCGAATTCACCATCGGCCCGATGATCGGCGGCGCGACGGAAAACTGGTTCGCCTATGTGCTGGCGCTGGTTTTCCTCGTCTTCCGGCCGCAAGGTCTCTTCGGTGAAAAGATCATCGAGAGGGTATGAGAATGCAGAAACTGATCGCCATCCTGAACGTCATCGCCTGGGCCGGGTTCTGGGCCTTCGGCTACATCGCGCTCACGAGCGACACGGAAAGCTCGAGCCTGACCGTCGCCGCCCTTCTTGCCGCCATCGGCGCGGGCATCGGCATCGTCGCCTGGCTGTTGCTGGTGCGCCATTCCGAGGCGACCGGCTACGCCAGGCCCGCGAAACAGGTCCCGCGCGAGCATCACCGCCAGCCGGAGGGGCAGGCATGAACCTGCATCTTCTTCGTTGTGAAAATACCCCGGGGGTCCGGGGGCAGCGCCCCCGGCCCTGTGCCCGAGAGGAGGTCTGAGACGTGTTTTACCGCGAGGCAGGCGACTTCAAGACAACCTATGTGGAGGACAGCCAGACCTTCCCGATCAAGCTCGACCGCTGGCGCTATTACGCGGTTCTGGCCATCGCCTTCGGGGTGATCCCGTTCCTGATCAACGATTACTGGGCCAACGCGGTCTTCGTGCCGTTCCTGATCTACTCGATCGCCGCGATCGGGCTGAATATCCTCGTCGGCTATTGCGGCCAGGTCTCGCTCGGCACCGGGGGGTTCATGGCCGTCGGCGCCTATGCCTGCTACAAGCTGATGACCGCCTTTCCCGAAGTCTCGATCCTGATCCACGTCCTCTTGGCGGGCGGGATCACGGCCGGTGTGGGCCTGCTCTTCGGCCTGCCGAGCTTGCGCATCAAGGGTTTCTACCTCGCCGTCGCGACGCTCGCCGCGCAGTTCTTCCTCGTCTGGCTCTTCAACAAGGTGCCGTGGTTCTACAACTACTCCGCTTCGGGCCAGATTTCGGCGCCAGAACGCACGGTCCTCGGGCATTTCGTGACCGGTGCGAATACGACCGCATCGGCGAAATACCTCTTCTGCCTAGTGATCCTCGTCGGCCTCGCCTGGCTCGCCCGGAACCTGACGCGGGGCACGGCGGGGCGCAAATGGATGGCGATCCGCGACATGGATATCGCGGCCGAAATCATCGGGGTGAACCCGCTGACGACGAAGCTCTCCGCCTTCGCGATCTCGTCCTTCTATATCGGCGTCGCCGGCGCGCTGTTCTTCAGCGTCTATCTCGGCGCGGTCGAGGTGGGCGAGGCCTTCGGCATCCAGAAGTCGTTCCTCATCCTGTTCATGGTGATCATCGGCGGGCTGGGCTCGATCTTCGGCAGCTTCGCCGGGGCGGCCTTCCTCGTCCTCTTGCCGGTCTTCCTGAAGAACGTCCTTGTCGGCCAGTTCGGCTGGGCGACCGACCTCGCCGCGCATATCGAGCTGATGATCGTCGGCGCGCTGATCGTGATCTTCCTCATCGCCGAGCCTCATGGCATCGCGCAATTGTGGAAGCTCGCGAAGGAGAAACTCCGGCTTTGGCCCTTCCCGCATTGAGGGGCCGCCCGACAGGGGCCCCGCCGCGGGCACCCGACAAGAAGACCGGCCGAAGCCGGCGGAGATAACCGAAAACCCTTGGGAGGAGACCCAGATGAAGAAGACCCTGACTGCACTGGCCCTGGCAATGGCGGTCGCGACGCCGGCGCTGGCCGAACTGGTGGTGCCGAACCTCAGCTACCGCACCGGCCCCTATGCGCCGAGCGGCATTCCCTATGCCGACGGCTTCAGCGACTATTTCGAGCTTCTGAATGCGCGTGACGGCGGTATCGGCGGCGAGTTGGTTTCGGTGCCGGAATGTGAAACCGCCTACAATACGGAGAAGGGCGTGGAGTGCTACGAGGCGACGAAGGGCCTCGGCTCGCTGGTCTACAACCCGCTTTCGACCGGCATCACCTATCAGTTGATCCCGAAGGTGACGGCGGACGGCATCACGCTTTACACGCCCGGCTATGGCCGGACTTCGGCCGCCAACGGCAAGGTCTTTGCCAATGTCTTCAACTATCCGGCCAACTATTGGGACGGCGCCTCGATCATCATCAACCACCTTCTGGATCAGGAGGGCGGGAGCCTTGAAGGCAAGAAGATCGCGCTGATCTACCACAACTCCGCCTATGGAAAGGAGCCGATCCGCACGCTTCAGGAACTGTCCAAGAAGCACGGCTACGAGCTTGTCGAAATCCCGGTCGACCATCCGGGGCAGGAACAGAAGAGCCAGTGGCTCCAGATCCGCCGCGACAAGCCCGACTATGTCATCATGTATGGCTGGGGCGTGATGAACTCAGTCGCCGTCCAGGAAGCCGTGAACATCAAGTACCCGATGGACCACTTCATCGGCATCTGGTGGTCGGGTTCGGAAAATGACGTTGAGCCCGCCGGCGACAGGGCGAACGGCTACAAGATGATCAGCTTCCACGGCACGGGCTCGGACTATCCGATCTACGCGGACCTGAAGAAATACGTCATCGACGCCGGCAAGGCGGCGGGTGCGGGCGATCAGGTCGGCACGGCCCTCTATTCGCGCGGCATGTACGCGGCGATGGTGATCTCGGAAGCGATCCGGAAGGCGCAGGAGATGGCGGGCCATTCCGCCGTGACGGCGGCCGAGGTGCGCGAGGGGTTCGAGAACCTTGACCTGACCGAGGAACGTCTGGATGAGCTCGGCCTGCCGGGCTTCGCGCAGCCGATCAAGTCGACCTGCGCCGATCACGGCGGACCGGGCACCGCGATGATCTTCCAGTGGGACGCCGCCGCCGGCGCCTGGAGCAAGGCTTCCGACTGGATCGAGGCCGATCAAGACGTGATCGCCCCGCTGCTCGCCGAGGATTCGGCGGCCTTCGCCGCCGAGAACAACATCGCCGAGCGCTGCAACTGAGCGCCCATGCAAGACCTTCCCCGGCCCGACCAGGGCCGGGGGCCTTTGGATCAACTCCGCGCGGGGGACCCCGATGCTCGACGCCGCAAAGACCGAGACCCTGCTTGAGGTCAACAATATCGAGGTGATCTACAATCATGTGATCCTCGTCCTGAAAGGCGTGAGCCTCCATGTCCCGAAGGGCGGTATCACCGCACTTCTGGGCGGCAACGGCGCCGGCAAGACCACGACGCTCAAGGCGATCTCCAACCTGCTCCACTCCGAACGGGGCGAGGTCACCAAGGGCTCGATCATGTATCGCGGCGAGAAGGTGCAGAACCTCGATCCCTCGGCGCTGGTGAAGATGGGTGTCATCCAGGTGATGGAGGGGCGCCACTGTTTCGAACACCTGACGGTCGAGGAGAACCTCCTGACCGGCGCCTATACCCGCATGGATACCGGCCAGATCGGCGCCGACCTCGACATGGTCTACACCTATTTCCCGCGCCTCAGGGAGCGCCGCAAGAGCCAGGCGGGCTACACGTCGGGCGGCGAGCAGCAGATGGTCGCCATCGGCCGCGCCCTGATGTCGAAGCCCGAGACGATCCTTCTCGACGAACCCTCGATGGGCCTCGCCCCGCAGCTCGTCGAACAGATCTTCGAGATCGTGAAGGCGGTGAACGAGAAGGAGGGCGTGACCTTCCTTCTGGCCGAGCAGAACACCAATGTGGCGCTCCGCTATGCGCATTACGGCTACATCCTCGAAAGCGGCCGCGTCGTCATGGACGGTCCGGCGACGGAGCTGCGCGAGAACCCGGATGTGAAGGAATTCTACCTCGGCATGTCGGACGAGGGCCGCAAGTCCTTTCGCGATGTCCGCTCCTACCGCCGCCGCAAGCGCTGGCTCGCGTGATGAAGGATTTCAAGGTGACCCATTACGACGATCTCGAGACCCGCTCCGCCGACGAACGCGCCGCCGCCCATCTGCGCGCGCTGAACGCGCAGTTGAAGCGCAACGGCATGGCGCCGGTTGCCGCGCTCGCCGACCTCGCGGGCCTGCCGGTCCTGCGCAAGGCCGATCTTTCCGCCCGGCAGAAGGCCACGCCGCCCTTCGGCGGGCTGCCGGTTTCGAACCTCGCCCATGTCTTCCAGTCGCCGGGCCCGATCTACGAACCCGGCGGGGTCGGCGACGACTGGTGGCGGATGGGCCGGTTCCTCCATGCCTGCGGCATCGGCAAGGACGACATCGTCCAGAACTGCTTCGGCTATCACCTGACGCCCGCCGGCATGATCTTCGAGAACGGCGCCCGCGCGGTCGGCGCGGCGGTCCTGCCCGCAGGCACCGGCCAGACCGACCTTCAGGTCCGCGCCGCCGCCGATATCGGCACCACGGCCTATGCCGGTACGCCCGACTACCTCAAGATCATCCTCGACCGCGCCGAGGAGATGGGCGAGCGGCTGAAGATCACCCGCGCCGCCGTCGGCGGCGGCGCCCTGTTCCCGTCGCTTCGCCGCGAATATGCCGACCGCGGCATCGCCTGCCTGCAATGCTACGCCACCGCCGATCTCGGCAACATCGCCTATGAAAGCCCGGCGATGGAGGGGATGATCGTCGACGAGGGCGTGATCCTCGAGATTGTCCGCCCCGGCACCGGCGATCCCGTGCCCGAGGGCGAGGTCGGCGAGGTCGTGGTCACGACGCTCAATCCCGATTACCCGCTGATCCGCTTCGCCACCGGCGATCTGTCCGCCGTGATGGCCGGGCAAAGCCCCTGCGGCCGCACCAACATGCGGATCAAGGGCTGGATGGGCCGCGCCGACCAGACCACCAAGATCAAGGG
The DNA here is from genome assembly GCA_011620265.1 of Paracoccaceae bacterium. Classification (GTDB taxonomy): domain Bacteria; phylum Pseudomonadota; class Alphaproteobacteria; order Rhodobacterales; family Rhodobacteraceae; genus Albidovulum. Next base: position 15,092 of record WOZM01000167.1, on the reverse strand, counting down.
CATGTTCGTCCGCCCCGAACAGGTGGCCGACTTCGTCGCCCGCCATGACGACGTCGCCCGCGCGCGGGTTGTCGCCACGCGTATCGGCGAAATGGATGAAATGACGATCATGGTGGAAACCGAATCCCTCGATCCCGCGTTATACGAGAAGTCCGTGATGGACATTCTGAAACTGCGAGGCCGCATCCAGTTGGTTCCCAAGGGTTCGTTGCCGAACGATGGCAAGGTGATCGAGGATCAGCGCCGGTACGAGTAGGCCTTGCCCCGATTTGTGGACGCGACGCATGAGACAGAGTGCTTTCCTGGCATTTCTTGGCACCGTCATCGCGGCGCCGGCCATTGCGCAGGACGCCGCGCTGGTCATCGGCAACGAGAACTATCGCAATGCCGCCGATATCTCGGCGGCAGACGACGCGCTCGACGCGGCCGACGCGCTGGAGACGGCGGGCTTTGCGCTCCGCAAGGGGGCCGATCTGACTGCGCCGGCGATGCAGGCGCTTCTCGCCGATCACTACGGCGACACGACGCGGCCGGGCCGCAGCGTGATCCTGCTCACCGGGCACTTCGTCCATGCGGGACCCGAGACCTGGCTCGTCGCGACCGGGGCGGACCGGCCCACGCTGGCCTCGATCGGCGCATCCGGGCTGCCCTTGTCGACCGTCCTCGCCATCGCCGCCGAACGGCCGGGCGGCGCGCTCGTCCTGCTCGGCACCGAAGAGCGGCGGATCGACCTCGGCCGCGGGCTCACGGCCGGGATCGGTCCGGTCGATGTTCCGCAGGGCGTGACCCTGGTCGCGGGCGACGCGGCGGAGGTGGCGGTCTTCGCGGGCGACCTCGCCCAGAGCCGCGGCAAGACGATGGCCGAGCTTGTCGCCGGGGCGGAGGACCTTCGCGCCAGCGGCTATCTCGGCGCCTTCGCGCCCTTCCTGCCGGCGCCGGAGGGCCCCGCCCCCGCACCCACCGCGCCCGCTGCCCCGGCCGCCGGTGACGGCGAAGAGGCCTTCTGGTCGGCGACCGCGGCCATCGGCACCCGCGCCGCCTTCGACACCTATCTCGACCGCTTCCCGAACGGCGCCCACGCCGCGGCCGCGAAGGCGGCGATCGCGCGTCTCGACGACCCGGCCGCGCAGGCCGAGGCGGCGGAGGCCGCTTTGACCCTCACCCGCGACCAGCGGCGCGAGATCCAGCGCAACCTCTCGATCCTCGACATCGACCCGAAGGGGATCGACGGGGTCTTCGGACCCGGATCGCGCAAGGCGATCACCGTCTGGCAGACCCGCAAGGGCTATGAAGGAACCGGCTTCCTGACCGCCCGCCAGATCGCCGTCCTTGCCGACGAGGCCACCGCCCGCGCCGCCGAGCTGGAGGCAGAGGCAGCCGCGCGCAAGGCCGAGCAGGACCGCCAGGACCGGCTCTACTGGGATCAGACGGGTGCTGCCGGCGACGAGGCGGGCCTGCGCGCCTATCTCAAGCGCTATCCCGACGGGCTCTTCGCCGAACTGGCGCAGGAGCGGCTCGCGGTCTTCGACGCCGGGCGCCGGAGCGAGGCGGAGGCGACCGACCGGCTCGCCTGGGAAACCGCGCTGAAATACGACACCGAACGGGTCTACCAGAACTACCTCGACGCCCATCCCGACGGCGCCTTCGTCGAAGAAGCCCGCCGCCGGATCGCCGAACTGAGCGAATCCCCGGCCGAGGCGGATGCGCGCGCGCAGGCCGACGCGGCGGAACAGGCGCTGGGCCTCAACCCGGTCATGCGCTCGCTGATCGAACAGCGGCTCGCCGCGCTCGGGCTGAAGCCGGGCCGCGCGGACGGCACGTTCGACGACGAGACCCGCCGCGCGATCCGGCGCTACCAGCAGGCGCGCGGGTTGCCGGTGACGGGATACCTCACCCAGCAGACGGTGGCGCGGCTTCTGGTCGATTCGCTCTGAGCGCCCGGCAGGACGTGCCGGGATCCGGGCACCGGACGCACGAAGGGCCGCCGGTTTCCCGGCGGCCCTTCGCGACGTCCTGTTCCGCGTGTCAGCCCTGACGGGCCTTGAAGCGGCGCTGGGTCTTGTTGATCACATAGACCCGGCCCTTGCGGCGCACGACCTGACAGTCGCGATGGCGCAACTTCAGCGAGCGGAGCGAGTTTCTGACCTTCATCGGTCTTCTCCTATTCGCGGCGCGCGGCGCGCCATTGAAAACAACGTGCCCCCGAATCGGGGGCGGATGGTGGGCGGTACTGGGATCGAACCAGTGGCCACTACGATGTCAACGTAGTGCTCTACCGCTGAGCTAACCGCCCGTTCCGTCAACGATTCCGCCGATCCCAAACAATTAGGACGCGGGCGGAACCGCGTCGGTTCGTGGGTCTATAAAAGGAGTCGGGAACGCTTGCAAGGGGTTTCGGGGAGGCGAATATTGCCGTTATAGTTCGTCCACCGCGGAGGAGAAGGCATGGCGCGCGCGCCCTACCAGCTGACGATGCCCGAACGGCGCCGGACCGGCGTCGTCTTCGCCTCGCCGCATAGCGGGCGCGACTATCCCGCCCAGTTCCTGCGCACCTCGGTGCTCGACGAACGCACGATCCGCTCGTCCGAGGACGCCTTCGTCGACACGCTGCTCGACGGGGTTCCGGCCCTTGGCGCGCCGCTTCTCGCGGCCACCGTGCCGCGCGCGTTCCTCGATCTCAACCGCGCGGCGGACGAGCTTGACCCGGCGCTGATCGACGGCGTCCGCCTCGCCGCGCACAACCCGCGCGTCGCCTCGGGCCTCGGCGTCATTCCCCGTGTCGTCGCCGGCGGCCGGGCGATCTATCGCGGCAAGATGTCCCGCGACGAGGCCGAGGCGCGGATCGACGCCTTCTGGCGGCCCTATCACGGCCGCCTCGCCGACCTTCTGGAGACGGCGCGCGGCACCTTCGGCGAGGCGATCCTCGTCGACATGCATTCGATGCCGCACGAGGCGATGGACTCGATCGCCTCGGCCGGGGCACGGCGGCCCGAGATCGTGCTCGGCGACCGCTTCGGTGCCGCCGCAGCGCCGCATGTGATGGACCGGATCGAGGCGGCGTTCGAGCGGGCGGGGTTCCGGACCCTTCGCAACGCGCCCTTCGCCGGGGCCTATATCACCCAGACCTACGGTCGCCCGTCGCGCGGCTTCCACGCCGTGCAGATCGAGATCGACCGCGCGCTCTACATGAACGAGCGCGAGGTCCGCCCGAACGGCAATTTCATGAGCTTCCGCCGCACCCTGCACTCCATCCTCGCCGATATCGCCGAGATCGGCCGCGGAGAGATATCGCTCGCCGCCGAGTGAGGCGGGATCTTTCCGGGCGCTTCTGGCCGCCTCCTACCGCAAGGATCGCCCCTTCACGATCGCGTTCGGCCCGAACCGGGCGCGGATCGCGTCGGTCGCGCGTTCCGCCACCGCGCGCTTCGCCGCCGTCGGATCGAGAAGATCGGGCGTGAGGTCGGCGGCGCGGGCCGGGACGATGTCCGAGAGCCCGACGCCGATGAGCCGGTAGGGCCCCTTGTCGCCGACCTGGGCCAGAAGCTCCGCCGCTTCCCGGTAGAGCCGGTCGGCGATCCGGGTCGGCTCGCGCAGCGTGTGGCGGCGGGTGATCGCGGTGAAATCGGCCCGCTTCAGCTTCAGCGTCACCGTGCGTCCCGCCAGCCCCTTGGCCTTGGTGCGGTCGGCGACCTTCTCGGCCAGCCGCCAGACATGACCGTCGAGAAGATCGCGGTCGGAGATATCCTCGTCGAAGGTCGTCTCGGCCGAGATCGACTTCATCGGCTCGTGCGGGTTCACCCGGCGGTTGTCCTCGCCCCGGGCGAGGTGCCAGAGCCGGTCGCCGGTCTGGCCGAAGCGGTGGATGAGGTCCTTGCGGTCCCAGCGCGCGAGGTCGTCGAAGGTGCGGATGCCGGCGGCGTCGAGGTTCCGCTGGCCGGCCGCGCCGACGCCCCAGATCATCCGCACCGGCTTGCCCTTGAGGAACGCCGCCGTATCGGCCTTGCCGATCACCGAAAAGCCGCGCGGCTTGTCGAGGTCCGAGGCGATCTTGGCGAGGAACTTGTTGTGGGAAAGGCCGACGGAGCCGGTGAGGCCGATCTCCTCCTCCATCCGCTTGAGAAACCGGGCGAGGAGCACGGCGGGCGGCGCCTTGTGGAGCCGTTCGGTGCCGGTCAGGTCGAGGAACGCCTCGTCCAGCGAGAGCGGCTCCACGATCGGGGTCAGCGCGTCCATCAGGTCGCGGATCTGGCGCGAGACGGCGGCGTAATGCTCCCCCCGCGGCTTCACCACGACGGCCTCGGGGCAGAGCTTCAGCGCCTGGAACATCGGCATCGCCGACCGCACGCCCTTGATCCGGGCGAGGTAGCAGCAGGTCGAGACGACGCCGCGATGGGCGCCGCCGACGATGACGGGAAGGGCGCGGAGGCCGGGGTCGTCGCGCTTCTCGACGCTCGCATAGAAGGCGTCGCAATCCATGTGGGCGATGGAAAGGCTGAAGAGCTCGGGATGGGCGACGATGCGGGGCGACCGGCAGGCCGGGCAGCGGGCGCCGGTCTCGAATGGGGTCAGGCAGTCGCGGCAGAGAGCGGGCATGATCGGCGAAGTATAGGCCGAAGCGGTGGCGGCCCCAAGCCCCGCCGCGCGGTTACCCGGCCATGGTCCGCGGTCAGCACACGATCGCCGGGACGCAGCGTTTCCGCCGGCCGCCCCCGGCGGTTCGCCCCCCCTTTTCACGGCCCCGGCGGCCGGGCATAGTCGGGGCAGGATTTCAGGGAGGTATTGATGGATTTCGGACAGGTTGTGGGCGAGTTGATCGGCGGCAACGGCGTACTGCTGGCGCTCGCGGTCTTCGTCATCCTCTGCGTCATGCTCGGCGTGCGGATCGTGCCGCAGTCGGAAAAGCACGTGGTGGAGCGGTTCGGGCGGCTCCGGGCCGTGCTCGGGCCGGGGATCAACTTCATCGTGCCGTTCCTCGACCGGGTTGCCCACAAGATCTCGATCCTCGAACGGCAGTTGCCGAACGCGATGCAGGACGCGATCACGGCCGACAACGTGCTGGTGAAGGTGGAAACCTCGGTCTTCTACCGGATCACCGAGCCGGAAAAGACCGTCTACCGGATCCGCGACGTGGATGGCGCGATCGCCACGACCGTCGCCGGGATCGTGCGCTCCGAGATCGGCAAGATGGAGCTCGACCAGGTGCAGTCGAACCGGTCGGAGCTGATCGACCGTGTGCGCGAACAGGTTGCGGCGATGGTCGATGACTGGGGGATCGAGGTGACGCGGGCCGAAATCCTCGACGTGAACCTCGATGAGGCGACGCGGGCGGCGATGCTGCAACAGTTGAACGCCGAACGGGCGCGCCGCGCTCAGGTGACCGAGGCCGAGGGCAAGAAGCGGGCGGTGGAGTTGAACGCGGATGCGGAGCTTTACGCCGCCGAACAGGAGGCGAAGGCGCGGCGGGTCTTGGCGGATGCCGAGGCCTACGCGACCGGGGTGATCGCCGAGGCGATCAAGCAGAACGGGCTTGAGGCCGCGCAGTACCAGGTGGCGCTGAAACAGGTCGAGGCGCTGACGGCCGTGGGCCAGGGCGCCGGCAAGCAGACGGTGATCGTGCCGGCGCAGGCGCTCGAGGCCTTCGGCGATGCGTTCAGGATGCTGAAAGGGCGGTCGTGATGCTCTGGCAGGAATGGTGGGTCTGGATGATCGCCGGCGCGGTGCTGGCGATCCTCGAGATCATGATCCCCGGCTTCATCCTTCTCGGCTTCGCCGTGGGCGCGGCGCTGACCGGGCTGCTGCTCTGGCTCGGCGTCCTCGGCGCCTCGCTCGCGGCGCTGGTCCTCGTCTTCGCGGTGGCGTCGCTGATCGCCTGGCTGGTGCTGAGGCAGGTCGTCGGCATCCGGCACGGCCAGGTCAAGGTCTGGGACCGCGACATCAATGACGGCTGAGCCGGCCTTCGTCGGCGCCAAGATCGCGCTGATCGGGGACGGCCGGGTGCTGACCCATCTGCGCGACGACATTCCGGACCTGCCCTTCGCCGGCTGCTGGGACTTTCCCGGCGGCGGGCGCGAGGGACGGGAAAGCGCCGCGGACTGCGCCTTGCGGGAACTTCACGAGGAATACGGGCTGATCCTGCCGCAAGAGCGGCTGACCTGGCGGCGCGACTATCCCTCGCACCATGTGCCGGGCGGGCGCGCGGTCTTCTTCGGCGGACGCATCCACCCCGAAGAGATCGCCCGGATCGTCTTCGGCGACGAGGGGCAATACTGGGAGATGATGGCGATCCCGGCCTTCCTCGGCCATGCCCGGGCGGTTCCCTACCTTCGGATGCGGCTCGCGGATTTCCTCGCCGAGGCGGCCTGGAGCGTTCCGGGTTTGCGTTGACTCGGAATTCGAACTTTTCCTGTTCGAATTCCGATACTTGATATTTCCACATAAACCCGGAACGCTTCATCGAAAAGGTTGCACCTCAGGCCAGATGCGGCCGGAACGCCGCCACGACCGTCTCGTAGACCGCGCGCTTGAAGGGCACGATGGCGGCGAGCATCTCCTCCGCCGTCACCCATTTCCATTCGGAGAACTCCGGATGCGCGGTCTCGATGTCGATCTGGTCGTCGCGGCCGGTGAAGCGGAAGAGGAACCAGCGCTGCTTCTGGCCCCGATACCTGCCGCCCCAGACATGGCCGAGAAGCTCCGGCGGCAGGTCGTAGAGCACCCAGTCCGGCGACTTGGCGACGAACTCGACGAGGTCCCGCGTGATCCCGGTCTCTTCCCGAAGCTCGCGCAGCGCCGCCGCGCGCGGCTTTTCGCCCTTGTCGATCCCGCCTTGCGGCATTTGCCAGGCGGGATAGGGGGTGTCCTTGCGCTGGCCGGCGAAGATCAGCCCGGCGTCATTGATCAGCATGACGCCGACGCAGGGCCGGTAGGGCAGGCGGGCGGCCTCCTCCGGGGTCATTCGGCCGCGGCGATTGCCGAGAGGCCCTTGAGGATGTCGATCGCATAGGCGAGCTGGTAATCCTCCTTGCGCAGCTTCGCGGCCTCTTCGGCCTTCTGCTGTTCGTCCTGCAGCATGCGCTTTTCGTCCTCGGTCATCGAATCGTTGGTGATCGCCCCGCGCAGGTCGGCCTCGGAACGCGACTGGGTCGCGGCCGAGCCCTCCTCCGGCGTCTCCGCGGCGGGATTGGGCTTCGGCTGTTCCACCACGATGTCGGGCGAGATGCCGAGCGCCTGGATCGAGCGGCCCGAGGGCGTATAGTAGCGCGCGGTGGTCAGCCGCATCGCGCCCTCGCCCCGGAGCGGGATAACCGTCTGGACCGAGCCCTTGCCGAACGACTTGGTGCCGACGACGATGGCGCGGCGGTGATCCTGGAGGGCGCCGGTGACGATCTCTGAGGCCGAGGCGGAGCCGCCGTTGATCAGCACGACGATGGGCTTGCCCCCGGTCAGGTCGCCGGGTTCGGCGTTGAACCGTTCGCTGTCCTGCGGATTGCGCCCCCGGGTCGAGACGATCTCGCCCTTGTCGAGGAAGGCGTCGGAGACGGCGATGGCCTGGGTCAGGAGCCCGCCGGGGTTGTTCCGAAGGTCGAGGACGAAGCCGTTGACCTTGTCGATGCCGCCGGCCTCTTCCACGGCCTTCTTCAGCCCATCGGCCATGTTGTCGTAGGTCTGATCGTTGAAGGTCGTCACGCGCAGCACGACCGTGTCGCCTTCGGTGCGGACCTTCGCGGCGGTGAGCTTGATCGTGTCGCGGATGATCGAGACGTCGAACGGCTCGTCGGTGCCTTCGCGGGCGACGGTGATGACGATCTCGGACCCGACCGGCCCGCGCATCTTGTCGACCGCCTGGTCGAGCGTGAGCCCGAGCACACTCTCGCCGTCGACATGGGTGATGAAGTCGCCGGCCTGGATCCCCGCCTCGGCCGCCGGGGTGCCGTCGATGGGCGAGACCACCTTGATGAAGCCTTCCTCCTGCGTGACCTCGATGCCGAGCCCGCCGAATTCGCCGCGAGTCTGCACCCGCATGTCGGAGAAGGCATCCGGTGCGAGGTAGCTCGAATGCGGGTCGAGCGAGGTGAGCATGCCGTTGATCGCCGCCTCGATCAGCTTGCCCTCATCCACCGGCTCCACATACTGGTTGCGGATCCGTTCGAAGATGTCGCCGAAGAGGTCGAGCTGTTCGTAGACGGTAGAGGACTTGCCCGCCTCCTGCGCGACGAGGGGCCCCGCCACCTGCGTCGTCAGCACCACGCCGGCCACTGTGCCGCCGAGGGCAGCCATCAAGAATTTCCGCATCGCTCAGTCTTCCCTTGTCTCGGTGAACCACGGGGCCGGGTCCACGGGCTCCTTGCCCTGTCTCAGCTCTATATAAAGCGTTTCCGTTCGGTCTGCGCCACCGCCTTCTTGGCCATCGGCGGGAAATACGAGGCTTTCCGTCGCCGCGCCGCCCATCAACCCCACGGGTGCCCCCGCCTCGACCACGTCGCCGGTTTCGCCATAGACGGTGGCGAGACCGGCGAGAACCAGAAGATAGCCGGAAGCCGGCTCCACGATCATCACATTTCCGTAGTCGAGCAGCGGTCCCCTGTAGCGGATCGTCGCAGGCCAGGGCAGCGTCACCAGCGCGGCGGGCCGGGTGGCGATGAGGATGCCGGGGCGGCGGATGCCGGCGGCGTCGGCCTCGCCCGCGCGGCGCAGGAGCGTGCCGTGGACCGGCAGCGGCAGCGTCCCCCTCGCGCCCTCGAAATCCTCCATCGGCGCGCCGATATCGGTTTCCATCGACGCAAGGCCCGAGGCGAAGGCGTCGAGGCTGTCGGCGCTCGCCACCAGTCTGGTCAGCTCCTCGGGGTCCTCGAGGAAGCGCTCGGGCAGGTCGGTGCGGTCCTGCACCGCCTGGCTGAGCGCGGTGCGCGCCGATTGCGCGGCCTCGAGCCCTTTCTGCAACGTCGCCGTCACGTCGGATTGCAGCGCGCCGAGGCGCTTCAGCTCCTCGAGCTGCGCCTTCAGCGTCTCGGCCTCTGCCTGTAGCGCGGGGGCCACGGCGGCAAGGATCATGCCCGAGCGCGCGGTGCCGACCGGCCCGTCGGGATGCAGGAGAAGCAAGGGCGCCGGATCCCGCTCCATCACCGCCATGACGCCGAGAAGCTGGCCGATCCGGCCGCGCCGCGCCTCGAACGAGGCCGCGATCTCGGCCTCGCGCACCGAGGCGCGACGCAAAGTATCGCGGAGCGAGCCGAGCCCGGCCTCGTAGGCCTGGATCGTGCGGGTGAGCGCGGTGACGCGGTCGCGCGAGCCCTCGGCGGCGTTCAGCGCCTCGATCGCCGCGCGCAGGTCGTTCGCGGCAGCCTCGGCGGCGGGGATCGCCGGATCCTCGGCCGCGGCCGGGGCGGCGAAAGCGAGCGCCAGGGCGAGCAGGGCGGGGCGGAGCCGCATCAGCGCACGATCAGGGACCGGCCGGTCATCTCGGGCGGCAGCGGCAGGCCCATGAGGTCCAGAAGCGTCGGCGCGAGATCGGCGAGCCGGCCATCGCGGAGCGTCACGCCCTTCGGACCGCCGACCAGAGCGACCGGCACCGGATTGGTCGTGTGCGCCGTGTGCGGCCCGCCGGTCTCCGGGTCGATCATCGTTTCGCAATTGCCGTGGTCGGCGGTGACGATCATCGCGCCGCCGGCCTTCTCAAGCGCGGCGACGACGCGGGCGAGGCCGCGATCCACTTCCTCGACCGCCGCGATGCCGGCCTCCAGCACCCCGGTATGTCCGACCATGTCGGGATTGGCGTAGTTGGTGACGATGAGGTCGTAGCCCTTCCCGATCGCCGCGACGAAGTGGTCGGTGACCTCTTCGGCCGACATCTCGGGCTCGAGGTCATAGGTCGCGACCTTGGGCGAGGGCGCCATGTAGCGGTCCTCTCCGACCTCGGGCGTCTCCTTGCCGCCGTTGAGGAAGAAGGTGACGTGCGGGTATTTCTCGGTCTCGGCGAGGCGGAACTGGGTCAGCCCCTGCGCCGCGACCCAGGCGCCGAGCGTGTTGACCACCGGGCGCTTGGGGTAGGCCACCGCCATGAAGGCGTCGTGGGTCTTGGAGTAATCGACCATGCCGAGCAGCGCCGCCCAATGCGGACGCGCGCCCCTCTCGAAGCCCTTGAAGTCGTCCTCGCCGACGGCGAGCAGGATCTCCCGCGCCCGGTCGGCGCGGAAGTTGAGGCAGAAGAAGCCGTCGCCGTCCTGCGCGCCCTTGTAGCCGGAAATCACCGTCGGCTGGATGAATTCATCCGTCTCGCCGCGCGCATAGGCCTCGGCCACCGCGTCGGTGGCGGAGGCGGAGGAAAGCCCCTTGCCCTGAATCATCGCGGCATAGGCGCGTTCCACCCGCTCCCACCGGTTGTCGCGGTCCATCGCGAAGTAGCGCCCCGTCACGGTGGCGACGGTGACGCCCTTCGGCAGGCGCCGCGTGAGGTCCGCGGCGAAGCTCCCTGCGGATTTCGGCGGCACGTCGCGGCCGTCGGTAACGGCGTGGAGCGCGACCGGCACCCCGGCCTTCGCCACCATCTCGCAGGCGGCCAGCACATGGTCGATATGGCCGTGCACCCCGCCGTCCGAGATGACGCCCATCAGATGCGCCGTGCCGCCGTCGGCCTTGAGCGACTGGATGAAGGCGAGGGCGGCGGCATTGGAAAAGAAGCTTCTGTCCTCGATGGCGAGGTCGATCTGGCCGAGATCCATCGCCACGATCCGCCCGGCGCCGATATTGGTATGCCCGACCTCGGAATTGCCCATCTGGCCCGAGGGCAGGCCCACATCCGGCCCGTGGGTCACGAGCTGCGCGTGCGGACAGGTCGCCATGATCCGGTCATAGGCGGGTTTCCTCGCCAGCGCCACCGCATTGCCCGTCGTCTCGGACCGGAGCCCCCAGCCGTCGAGGATGCAGAGGACAACGGGGCGGGGGCGGGACATGGGCGGATCCTTCGCGGTTGGACTCCGCCTGATCTAAACCTGCACGGGCGGGCGGGCAACCGGGCGCGGCGGTTCGGTCGCGTTTTGGCAAGGATCGGCAGGAAGACCGCTTCGCCTTCACACCCGGTGATAAGGCGCGCTGGCGAGGATCGAGGCGGCACGGTAGAGCTGTTCGGCCAGCATCGCCCGCACCAGCATGTGCGGCCAGACCATCGGCCCGAACGACAGCAGCGCGTCGGCGCGGTCGCGGAAACCGGGGGCCAGCCCGTCCGCCCCGCCGATCGCGAAGGCCATGTCCTGCCGGCCGTCGTCGCGGCTTCGCGCGAGGAGCGCGGCGAAATCCGGCGAGGACATCTGCCGCCCGCGTTCGTCGAGCGCCACGAGCATCGCGCCCGAGGGCACCGCGCGTCCGAGCAGCTCGGCCTCGGCCTCCATCCCGCCGCCCTTCCTGTCCTCGACCTCGTGAACGGAAACCGGGCCGAGGCTGAGCGCCCGGCCCGTCCGGTCGAACCGTTTCAGGTAGTCGTCGATCAGCGCGAGTTCGGGGCCTGCGCGCAGGCGCCCGACCGCGCAGATGTGCAGCCGCATCAGTTCTGCCGGGCGCTCAGTCCGGCCCCGGCGGGCATCCACATCTTTTCGAGCTGGTAGAACTCCCGCACTTCGGGGCGGAAGACATGGACCACCACGTCGGAAGCGTCGATCAGGACCCAGTCGCCCTGTTCCTTGCCTTCGACCCGGCAGCTGCGGCCGAATTCGTGCTTCAGCCGCTCCATCAGCTTCTCGGCGATGGCGCCGACCTGGCGCGACGAGCGGCCCGAGCAGATGACCATGTAATCGGCGACAGAGGACCGCCCGCGGAGATCTATCGTCACCACGTCTTCGGCCTTGTCATCGTCGAGGGAGGCGAGAATCCGGGCGAGCAGCACGTCGCTCTGGACCTCGGCGGGCGTCGCCGTCATCGGCACCGGCCCCGCGGCCGGAGATCCGGCCGCCTTTGCAGTATGAAACAGGACATCGTCCTCCTGGGTTGCGCGCCGTCCAATGCCCCGGCGCTGGGCATGTCCCTAAAGTAACATCGCGATTGTAAAATCTCAATGTGGCCCGAATGGGGAGGATTGCGGCGGATTGCAAGCCTTCGTCGCGGGGGTGCGGCGGCCTTTACCCGCGCCGCGCCGTCTCCAGCACCGAGCCCGGCAGCACCTTGACCTCGCGCTGCGGGAAGGGGATCGAGATGCCGTGCTCCTTGAACGCGTCCCAGAGCGCGAGATAGACGTTGCCCTTGACGTTGGTCAGCCCCTCGGCCGGGTCGGTGATCCAGAACCGCAGGATATAATCGACCGAACTGTCGCCGAAGCCGGTGATATGGCAGACGGCGGGATGCGAGCGCAGCACCCGGTTCACCGAATAGGCGGCCTCCACCGCGACCTTGCGCACCAGATGCGGATCGTCGTCGTAAGCGGTGCCGAAGAAGAGGTCGATCCGCACATACTGGTTCGAATGCGACCAGTTCACCACCTGCCCGGTGATCAGATCCTCGTTCGGGATGAGGTATTCCTTGCCGTCGCGGGTGACGACCGAGACATAGCGGGCGCCGAGGCTCTCGATCCAGCCGAAAGTGTCGCCGAGCGAGATCACGTCGCCCGGCTTGATCGACTTGTCGAGCAGGATGATGACGCCCGAGACGAGGTTCGACACCACCTTCTGCAGGCCGAAGCCGAGGCCGACACCGATGGCACCGGAGAGGACCGCAAGCCCGGTGAGGTCGAAGCCCACCGCCTTCAGCCCGATGAAGAAGGCCGCCGAATAGAGCGCGACCTGAAGGAACTTCACCGACAGCACCCGCATCGAGGGGCTGATATCCTCGTTTGCGCCGATCCGCCGCGCGGCGGCACCCGCGACGGTGCGGGCCCCGAAGAACAGCAGGCCCGTGACCAGCACTGCCTTCAGGACCGCCAGAAGGGTCAGCCGGAACGCGCCGAATTCGACCGCGAAGCCGTCGAGAAAGCGCGTCGTCTGGTCGAGGAGCCCGACATAGTAGAGCGTCGCATAGATCGTCAGCCCCCAGATCACGATCCGCCTGAGAAAGCGGTTCTTCACGATCTGCGCGGCGATGCGGATGAAGAACCAGGCGGTGGCGATGGTGGCCGCCAGCACCAGAAGATAGCGCCGCGACGGGAAGGTATAGACGGCGGCGAAGCCCGAGGAGGCAAGCCAGGCGAGGATCGCGAAGAAGCCGAGCTGCATGCGATTGCGCAGCACGACGAGCCAGCGGAGCTGCCATTTCTGCAGCCCGGAAAGGCTCCGCACCCAGCCCTCGAACCGCGGTCCGAGCCAGCGCGCGAGCGCCCAGGCGGCGATCATGCAGGCAAGGATCGCGGCAAGCTGGCCAAGCTGGTTCGGCAGCGACAGAAGCCTGAGCTGAAGCCGCAGGATCGACCAGAGCTCGTCCAGCCCGGTCAGGATCGCGTCGAGTTCACCTTCCATTGTCCTATCTGGCCGCAGCGCCACACCGCTTGCAAGCGCACAATGCCGAGATCGCGCGCCTGCTGTCAGAGCGGAACGCCTTGCAGGACTCGGGGTCAGGGTGTATCTGGCTGGCCCATGACGCGATTTTTCGACATCGACGACCGCGCGCGCCTGCCCTGGCGGTTCTTTGGCGCGACGATGACGGTGCTGGCCCGACTTTGATCGCGGCCGCCTGTCTGCCGTATAGCAAGATTTCTCAAGAACCGGAGAGGACCGATGTCCCCCAAGACCCTCTATGACAAGATCTGGGATGCCCATGTCGTCGATACCCAGGACGATGGCACCTGCCTGCTCTACATCGACCGCCACCTCGTCCACGAGGTGACGAGCCCTCAGGCCTTCGAGGGCCTGCGGATGACCGGCCGCACGGTGCGCGCGCCCGACAAGACCATCGCGGTGCCCGATCACAACGTGCCGACCACCCTCGACCGCGAGAAGGGGATCGAGAACGAGGAAAGCCGCATCCAGGTCGAGGCGCTCGACAAGAACGCCAAGGATTTCAAGATCCACTACTATCCCGTTTCCGATATCCGTCAGGGCATCGTCCATATCGTCGGACCCGAGCAGGGCTGGACCCTGCCGGGGATGACGGTGGTCTGCGGCGACAGCCATACCGCGACCCACGGCGCCTTCGGCGCGCTCGCCCACGGCATCGGCACCTCGGAGGTCGAGCATGTGCTGGCCACCCAGACGTTGATCCAGAAGAAGTCGAAGAACATGAAGGTGGAGATCACCGGGCACCTGCGGCCCGGCGTCACCGCCAAGGACATCACCCTCAGCGTGATCGGCGCGACCGGCACGGCCGGCGGCACCGGCTATGTCATCGAGTATTGCGGGCAGGCGATCCGCGATCTGTCGATGGAAGGCCGCATGACGGTCTGCAACATGGCGATCGAGGGCGGCGCCCGCGCCGGCCTGATCGCGCCGGACGAGAAGACCTTCGACTACGTCAAGGGCCGCCCCCACGCGCCGAAGGGTGCGCAGTGGGAAGCCGCGCTCACCTGGTGGAAGACGCTGAAGACCGACGAGGGCGCCCATTGGGACAAGGTCGTGACCCTGAAGGGCGAGGATATCGCCCCGGTCGTGACCTGGGGCACGAGCCCCGAGGACGTTCTGCCGATCACCGGCACCGTGCCGTCGCCCGAAGACTTCAAGGGCGGCAAGGTCGAGGCGGCGCAGCGCGCGCTCGACTACATGGGTCTGACGCCGGGGCAGAAACTCACCGACATCAGGATCGACACGGTCTTCATCGGCTCCTGCACCAACGGCCGGATCGAGGACCTGCGCGCCGCGGCCGCGATCCTCAAGGGCAAGCACATCGCGCCGGGTATCCGCGCGATGGTGGTGCCGGGATCGGGCCTCGTGCGCGCGCAGGCGGAAGAGGAAGGCCTCGCGCAGATCTTCATCGACGCCGGGATGGAATGGCGGCTTGCCGGCTGCTCGATGTGCCTCGCGATGAACCCCGACCAGCTCTCGCCGGGCGAGCGTTGCGCGGCGACCTCGAACCGCAACTTCGAGGGCCGTCAGGGCAGGGGCGGACGCACCCACCTGATGAGTCCCGCGATGGCGGCGGCGGCGGCGGTCACGGGGCATCTCACGGATGTGCGCGAGATGATG
>WOZM01000179.1 GCA_011620265.1 Paracoccaceae bacterium | reverse complement strand
GCGGGATCAGGGCCGACTGCTCGGACCTCTTCTCGCACATCAAGATCGACCTGCCGACCGCACAACTGGCCACCGCCAGTGCCGTTCTGGTCGATCTGCAGTTGATCTGATGATCGCGTGTGGCATCATAAAGCACTGATATTGCGTGTATTTGCCTACACTACCGGCCCCGTCCAAGCGAAGCTGATTACACCAGAACGATGCAACTCATCCTCGGAGCCCGCACCATGACCACCCGCCGCGCCACCGACAACACCAAAGCCCTCGACGCCTTCATGACCAGCAAGTTCCAGATCGACGCGATGCTGGAGCGCCTGAAGGCCCTGAGCGACGACCATTTCGAGACGAACCCCGACGAGATCAATTGGGGACACGTCGGCACCCTGAACCACTACGCGAGCCTCCTGCGCCAGATCACCGACAGCGCCTTCAAGGAGGGCGAACATGTCGCTTGACCCCGCCCAGCGCCACCAGATCGAACAGGATGCGATCACCGCCGCATGGGAGGCCGAGCGCCTCGCCGCCTGCGATGAGGCCATCGCCCTGCTGCGCGAGATCGTGGGTTTTGAGCGCGACGATAATGGCGATGTGATCATCGGGGCCGATGCCGACGGCCATAACGATCTGCTTTCGCGCATCACCACCTTCCTTGCCACTCACGACCAGTAAGAGGAACCCGCCATGACCAAGCTGACCGAAACCCAGACCCTCATCCTCAGCGCCGGCGCCCAGCGTCCCGACAATATCGCCCTGCCGCTGCCCAAGAGGCTGGCCGGTGCGGCGGCGCAGATGGCCGTTTCCAAGATGATCAGCCACGGCTGGATCGAGGAGGTCGATGCCGACATCCGCAAGGGCGAACCCCTCTGGCGCGAAACGGGCGATGGCCATGGCACCACGCTGGTGGTCACCGACGCCGGGCTGCTGGCCATCGGGATCGAGCCGGTGGTGGTCAAGACCGTTGTCGCGATCCGCGAACATGCCGCCAAAGCGTCGTCCCAGAAGCTGCCGACCCAGCGCGTTGGCACGAAGCAGGCCATGTTGATTGCGATGCTGCAGCGCCCCGACGGTGCCTCCATCGCGGAGATCGTTGCGGCGACTGCGTGGCAGGCTCATTCGGCCAGAGGTGTGATCTCGGGTGTGCTGAAGAAAAAGCTGGGGCTGGTCGTGGTTTCCGCAAAAGACGATGCGCGGGGCAGGGTGTATAGGATCGGCCAACCAGCCTTCGGCGCAGATTGTTGGTCTTAGTTTCAGCCCGCCCCGAAAAGGCTGTCTGCATCTCGGAGCGGTCAATTTACGGCAGGGCGGCAGGAAGCGCACCAATACCGAAAAGCACCTCGCGGCTGAAATCTAAGGCTATCGAATCCTGATGACAAGGTTATCAATGGCTTGGAGGCCTTTGTTGGCCCTTGGAATTCGGATGCTCGACTTTTGACCTTTGACCCTGCCCTTTTCCTGTCACGCTGCGTCTCGATTGATCTGGAGGTCGATCCGAAGTCGGCGCGGCTTTTCGCGTTTGCGGCGGTGCGGGGTGAGGCGGCCTTGGTCCACAAGGGGGCCGCGCTGGAGCCTGCGCTGGATCGGCTTGAGGCGATTTGCAAAGGGGCGGCGCATCTGGTCGGCCACAACATCCTGCGCCATGACCTGCCGCATCTGGTGGCCAACCGGGCGAGGTTCGCGGGGTTGGGGGCCGCGGCGATTGATACGTTGTGGCTGAACCCCTTGGCTTTTCCGCGCAATCCCTATCACCATCTCGTCAAGCATTATCAGGACGGGCGGCTGCAGGTCGGGCATGTGAATGACCCCGAACAGGATGCCCGGCTGGCATTGCAGGTGTTGGCGGATCAGATCGCGGCTTTTGCTCGGCTGGGTCAGGAGATGCCCGAAGCGCTGTTGGCCTATCACCACCTGACGACGCGGGGCGAAGCCTCGGCCGGGTTCGGTGCGCTGTTCCAATCCCTGCGCGGCGCAGCACCGGGCGAGGCCGCTGCGCATGGCGCCATCCGCCGCTTGCTGGACGGCCGCGCCTGCAATCATCGGTTGGAGCAGACGCTGGGACGCCTGTCCAATGCGCGCAACGGCTGGCCGATGGCCTATGCGCTGTCGTGGATTTCGGTTGCGGGCGGGGATTCGGTCATGCCGCCCTGGGTGCGGCTGCAGTTCCCGCAGGCAGGGCTGATCGTGCGGCATCTGCGCGATACCAACTGTGGCGACCCAAGCTGCGGCTGGTGCGGGGAAAAGAACAACCCCAATGCCGCGCTGTAACGCTGGTTCGGCTTTCCGTCCTTCCGCCAGCAACCCGTCGATGACATGGGCCGTCCCTTGCAGGAACGCATCGTGGCCGAGGCGATGGCGGGGAAATCCGTGCTGGGCATCCTGCCCACCGGGACCGGAAAATCCATTTGCTACCAGATCCCGGCGCTGTCGCGGTTCGACAAGACGGGCGCGCTGACGGTGGTGATCTCGCCGCTGGTCGCGCTGATGGCCGATCAGGTGCAGGGACTGGCGCGGGCGGGGATTTCCAGTGCGGTCACGGTGAACGGGATGCTGTCGCTGCCCGAACGCCATGACGCGCTGGAGAAGGTGCGGATGGGCGATGCGGCGATGCTGCTGATCTCGCCCGAACAGTTGCGATCACCTTCGATCCGCACGGTGCTGCAACAGCGAGAGGTCGGGCTGTGGGTGCTGGACGAGGCGCATTGCATCAGCAAATGGGGCCATGATTTCCGCCCCGATTACCGTTATGTCAGCCGCTTCATCAAGGAATTCTCGGGCGATAGCCCAGCGCCCGTGTTGTGCCTGACCGCCACAGCCAAGCCCGAGGTGGTGCGCGACATCCGCGACCATTTCCAAAGCCGCCTTGGGGTAGACCTGATGCTGCTGGATGGCGGGGCCGTGCGCACCAACCTGTCCTTCGCCGTGCGGCCCACGCAGAAGGCCACCAAGCTGACCGATATCCTGTCGGCGATCGAGGCGAACCTGCCGCCTGAGGGAGCATCGGGCGCTGTGGTCTATTGCGCCACGCGCGGGGTCACGGAAAAGGTGGCGGAGTTCCTGAAAGGGCAAGGGCTGGCGGCGGATTTCTTTCATGCCGGGCTGACGTCTGAGCGCAAGCGCGATGTGCAAGAGGCGTTCCGCACCGGGCAGTTGCGGGTGATCGCCGCGACCAACGCTTTCGGGATGGGCATCGACAAGCCCGATATCCGGCTGGTCGTGCATGGCGACATTCCAGGGTCTTTGGAGAATTACCTGCAAGAGGCGGGCCGTGCGGGCCGGGATCGCGCCCCCGCCAATTGCGTGCTCTTGTTCAGCCCTGAGGATGTGGAGCGGCAATTCTCGCTCTCCGCCCGCTCGCGTCTGGCAAGGCATGAGATTGGCGCGATCCTCAAGGCGCTGCGGCGCATGGAAAAGCACAAATCCGGCGAGGTGGTCGCCACGCCGGGCGAGATCGTGCGCGAGGAAAAGGATCAGGAGTTCGAGCGCGACAAGACCACCGACGACACCCGCGTGAAAACCGCCGTGGCCTGGCTGGAGGAGGCCACGCTGCTCAGCCGCGAGGAAAACCGGGTGCAGGTGTTCCCGTCGTCGCTCCGCATCCGCTCGGTCGATGAGGCGGCGGCGATCCTGACCCGGGCACAGATCACCGGGGTCCGGCGCACGCAACTGATGGATCTTGTGCGCCGTGTGATGAACGCCGACCCGGGCGAAGGGGTATCGACCGACGATCTTGTTGGCGCTTGCGGACTGATGGGACGAAGCGTTGCAAAGGCGCTGGCCGATCTGGAGACCCTTGGCATCGCCAGCAACGACACGGTCGTCACGGTCTATGTGCATCTTGGGGTCGAGGATGCCTCGGCCCGCCGGTTGGATCACGCGGCCCGGATGGAAGCCGACCTGATCGCCCTGATGCAAGAGGCGGTGCCGGATGCCGAAGGGGCCGCGCCGCAACCGTTGAACCTGTCTGAGACCTGCCAGGCCCTTCGCGAGAAGGGCCATGCACAGGTGCGCCCCGATCTGGTGGAAACCATCCTGCGCGGCATGGCGCAGGACGGGCGCGATCAGGACGGCGGGCGCGGCAACCTGACGCTGCGCAAGGCCAGCCGGAATACGATCTTTGTGCGGCTGGAGCGATCCTGGCCCGTGGTCGCCCGCACCGCGGATCTGCGGCGGCAGGGGGCACAGGCGCTGCTGTCCCATCTGACGGGCAAGGTCGCCAAGGGTACGCGCGGCAAGGACATTCAGGTGGAAACCACCCTTGGCGCGATGCTGGATGCGCTGAACGGCGACGCGCTGTTGCGGGCCGAGGTCAAGGACATGACCCGCCTGATGGACCGCGCGCTTCTCTGGCTGCATGAACAGCAGGTCGCTACCCTTGGCCGGGGGCTGACCGTGTTCCGCCCGGCCATCACCGTGCATCTGAACCCCAAGGGCGGCCCCTTCACGGTGCAACACTTCGCCCCGCTGGAAGAACATTACAGCGAGACGACAATCCAGACCCATGTGATGGCTGCCTATGCCGAAACGGGGCTGGCGGCGATGGATCAGGCACAGCGCCTGTCCGAGGATTACTTCGTGCTGGACCGCGACGCTTTCCTGCGCCGCTGGCTGCCGGGACGCGGCACGGAAATCCGGCGGCAGACCACCGGCACATCATGGCGGACCATCGTCGATGCACTCGACAATCCGGTGCAGGCCGAGATCGTCCGCGACGACCGCGAACAGACCAACGTGCTGGTGCTTGCAGGGCCGGGGTCTGGCAAGACGCGGGTGCTGGTGCATCGCATCGCTTACCTCATCCGCGTGAAGCGTGAAGACCCGCGCGGTATTCTGGTGCTGACCTACAACCGCCATGCGGCCGCTGAAATCCGTGAACGCCTGCGCCGCCTGATCGGGAATGATGCGGCGAGGGTTACGGTCTCTACCTGTCACGCGCTGGCGATGCGTCTGATGGGGGCCAGCTTTGTGGGCAATACCGACGGCCCGCGCGATTTCGACGGCATCGTCATGCAGGCGGTGGCGCTGCTGCGCGGCGACGGTCTGACCAAGCCCGAGGCCGAGACGCTGCGCGAGACGCTGATCCAGGGCTACCGCTGGCTCTTGGTCGACGAATATCAGGACATCGGCCCCGAGGAATACGCCCTGATCAGTGCGGTGGCGGGCCGGTCGCTCGAGGATGACCTGCGTATCAGCCTGTTTGCGGTGGGCGACGATGATCAGAACATCTACGCCTTCGCCGGGGCCAGCATTGACTTCATCCGACGGTTCGAGGGCGACTATGCCGCCAAACCCGTCTGGTTGACCGAGAATTACCGTTCCACCGCCCATATCATCGCGGCGGCCAATGCCGTGATCGCCCCTGCCGCCCAACGCATGAAGGCGGGCCACGTCATCACCGTGAACCGCGCCCGCGCCAAGGCGATGCCGGGGGGCGATTGGGCGGCACTCGACCCGGTGGCGCAGGGGCGCGTCACTCTGCTGGATGCGGGTGGCGATGCCGCGCAGGCGGTGGCTGCGCTGGATGAACTCGTGCGCCTGTCGCGGCTGGATCCAGATTGGACCTGGCGGCGCTGCGCCGTGATCGCCCGCGACTGGCGGCGTTTGGAACCCGTGCGCGCCTATGCCGAGGCGCTGGGCATTCCCATCGACATGGCCAATGAAACCCTGCCCAGCCTGTGGCGCCTGCGCGAGATGCAAGGCTTCATCCGCGCCATTCTGGCGGTTCGGACGCGGCTTCTTACGATCCCCGATCTGGTCGCCATCCTGAACGCCCAGCCACAATCCCGCTGGACCGATCTGATCGGCGAAGGCGTAGGCCTGCTGGCGCGCGAACTGGTCGAAAAGGCCGCCCCGGTGCCTGACCTCGTGCAGTGGTTCGGCGAATGGGCGCGGGAGGCGCGGGGCGAACAGCGGGGCTTGCTGCTCATGACCGCGCACCGCGCCAAGGGGCTGGAGTTCGATCATGTCGCGATCCTGAACGGCGGCTGGGATCGCCCCTCGCGCGGTGAGGATGCCGACGCTCCCCGCCGCCTGTTCTATGTTGCGATGACCCGAGCGCGCTCGACCTTGACCGTGCTGACTGACGGCCCTCATGCATTTGTCCGTCCGGGCGATGCGGTCTTGTCCCGCCGCGTCACCCCCGACATCGCCACCCTGCCGCGTGCCCGCCTGCGGTATGTGCCGCCTGACCCAAAGCTGGTGGACCTGTCCTTCGCCGGGCGCCTTCGGGTAGGTGATCCTGCGTTGCAGGCCATCGCCGCTGCCCGCCCCGGCGACGCTGTTCACCTGATCCGCGACGGCGACCGCTGGCGGATCGACACCACCCAAGGCCAAACTCTTGCCCGCCTGTCCCGCGCCTTTGCCCCACCCGAAGGCACCACCTTCCTGCGCGGCGAGGTCGCTGCCATCCTGAACTGGCGGCGTGAGGATGGGGACGAGGACTATCACCACCTGCTGCGGCGCGACGCGTGGGAAGTGGTCTTGCCCGAACTAGTGTTCGAAGCAGGGGCGCAAGCTGTCAGGGCGGATCAGAAAGGCAGCTGACGTTCGCGCTCAGGCGTGGCTCTTGCCAGGTTCCCACTGCTCAAAAATGGTGGCTTCCGCTAGTTGGATTCCGGCCAGGGTGGCTTCCGAAAAGTGGATTCCCTGGCTTCCGCAAAAGAATCCAGCACGCCAAGATCGTGATTTGTTAACATACTGATTTAACGAAACCTAATCGGCGAGATCGCGCGAACTGGATTCCACCTGGATTCCCCGGTGAAACTGCCTGTCGCTAGCGAAACGCCGCGCTGCGCCCCCCCGCATACAAACGGAGCCCCCAAGTTCATCGACAAAATCGATAAGTGTCTGATTTCATTTAGGCCGAATG
>WOZM01000211.1 GCA_011620265.1 Paracoccaceae bacterium | reverse complement strand
CGTGGTCATCGGCGAGGGCGAGCGCGACGAGGCGCCGATGCTCTTCATCGGCGAGGAGGTCGGCTCCGGCAACGGGCCCGAGGTCGATATCGCGCTCGACCCGCTCGAAGGCACGACGCTGACGGCCAAGGACATGCCGAACGCGCTGACCGTCATCGCGATGGCGCCGCGCGGCACGCTTCTGCACGCGCCCGACGTCTACATGGACAAGCTCGCCATCGGCCCCGGCCTGCCGAAGAACGTCGTCAGCCTCGAGATGAGCCCGACCGAACGCATCGTCGAACTGGCCAAGGCCAGGAAGTGCAAGCCCACCGACATCACCGTCTGCATCCTCGAACGGCCCCGGCACGAGGCGATGATCGCCGAGGTCCGCGCCACCGGGGCGGCGATCCGGCTCATCACCGACGGCGACGTGGCGGGCGTCATCCACTGCGCCGAAAGCGAGATCACCGGGATCGACATGTATATGGGCTCGGGCGGCGCGCCCGAGGGGGTGCTCGCGGCCTCGGCGCTGAAATGCATGGGCGGGCAGATGTGGGGCCGGCTTCTCTTCCGCAACGACGACGAACGCGGCCGCGCCGCCAAGGCCGGGATCAAGGACCTCAACCGCGTCTATTCGCGCGACGAGATGGTGACGCGCGACGTGATCTTCGCCGCGACCGGCGTCACCAACGGATCCATCGTTCAGGGCGTGAGGCGCGAGCCGGGCTATATCCAGACCGAAACCCTGCTGATGCGGTCGAAGACCGGTTCGGTCCGGCGGATGATCTACCGCAACCCGGTGAAGTGACGGCCCCCCGCGCCTTTCTCGGCGTCGAAGCCTCCGCCACCGGCCGGCGCTGGACCGGCCCCTCGGTCGAAGCCGACCGGCTGGCCGAGGCGATGGTGCAGGAAACCGGCCTGCCCGCCGCCCTCGCCCGGGTGCTCGTCGCCCGCGGCGTGGCCCCGGCCGAGGCCGAGCGTTTCCTTGAGCCGCAGCTGCGCGACCTCCTGCCCGATCCGCGTATCCTGAAGGACATGGCGGCGGCGGCCGGGCGTTTCGTCAGGGCCGTGAAGGACTGCGAGAGGATCGCGGTCTTCGCCGACTACGACGTCGACGGCGGCTCCTCGGCGGCGCTTCTCATCACCTGGCTGCGCGCCATGGGCCGGCCCGCGACGCTCTACATCCCCGACCGGATCGACGAGGGCTACGGGCCGAACGTGCCGGCGATGGCGGCGCTGGCGAAGGATCACGACCTCATCCTCTGCGTCGATTGCGGCACCCTCAGCCACGAGCCGATTGCCGCCGCCAAAGGCGCCGATGTCGTCGTCCTCGACCACCATCTCGGGGCGGAGATCCTGCCCCCCGCCCTCGCCGTGGTGAACCCCAACCGCCAGGACGAGACGGGCGAGCTTGGCCATCTCTGCGCCGCCTCCGTCGTCTTCCTGATGCTGGTGGAGGCCAACCGGCTCCTGCGCGACGACGGCACGAAGGGTCCCGACCTGATGGCGATGCTCGACCTCGTGGCGCTGGCCACCGTCGCCGATGTGGCGCCGCTCACCGGCGTCAACCGGGCGCTGGTGCGGCAGGGGCTGAAGGTCATGGCGCGGCGCGAACGGATCGGGCTGACCCGGCTCGCCGATGTCGCGCGGATGGACCGGGCGCCGACGCCCTACCATCTCGGCTTCCTTCTCGGCCCCCGCGTCAATGCCGGCGGCCGCATCGGCGCCGCCGATCTCGGCGCGCGGCTTCTGGCCACCGACGACCCGCACGAGGCCGAGGCGCTGGCCGAGCGGCTCGACGCGCTCAATACCGAACGCCGCGAGATCGAGAACCGGGTCCGCGACGCGGCCCTCGCGCAGGCCGAGGAACGCGGGATCGACGCGCCGCTGGTCTGGGCCGCCGGCGAAGGCTGGCACCCGGGCGTCGTCGGCATCGTCGCGGCGCGGCTGAAGGAGGCGACCAACCGCCCCGCCGTGGTCATCGGTTTCGACGGCGACGAGGGCAAGGGCTCCGGCCGCTCGGTCGAGGGGGTCGACCTCGGCGCCGCGATCCAGCGGCTCGCGGCCGAGGGGCTCCTGCTGAAGGGCGGCGGCCACCGCATGGCGGCCGGGCTGACCGTCGCGCGCGACCGGCTCGACGCGGCGATGGCGCGGCTCTCCGACCTCCTCGCCCGCCAGGGTGCCGGCAGCACCGGCCCGCGCGACCTCCGCCTCGACGGTCTTCTCATGCCCGGCGCCGTGAACCCCGCGCTCATCGACGAGATCGAGCGCGCCGGCCCCTTCGGCCAGGCCGCCCCCGCCCCCCGCTTCGCCTTCGCCGACATGGCCATCACCCATGCCCGCCGCATCGGCGACACCCACCTGCGCATCGCCTTCTCCGACGGCCTGTCCGCCCCGGTCGAGGGCATCGCCTTCGGCGCCTTCGACACCGCCCTTGGCCCCCTCCTCGAAACGCATGGCGGCATGCGGTTCCACCTCGCCGGCCGGCTCGAACTCAATCACTGGCAGGGCCGGACAAAAGCCCAGCTCCGGCTTGAGGATGCGGCCCGAAACTGACACCGGCCGGCCGCCGAGAATCTGAAAAAACCCCCTTGCGAGTCACGCCCCCGTGGCCTAAACACCGCCGCACGCCAGCTGTGGCCCGTTCGTCTATCGGTTAGGACGTCAGGTTTTCAACCTGAAAAGAGGGGTTCGACTCCCCTACGGGCTGCCACTTCTATCATTTTTCCCTTTCCTTTCATTGGGTTAAGAGCCTCGTTTGTCCAACCTGTCGAAAAGGTTGGACAAGGTTTGTTCCGGTTTCGCCCCGGATACCTTCGCCCCGGATACCTTCGCCAGCGCACTATCGGCCATGCGCGCGCGGCTCGCCTTCTTCGTGTAGGTCGCGCCCTCTTTCGGGGTCGCGTGGGCCATGAAGGACATGACTTCGTGCTCCGTGCCGCCCCGCTCAGCGATGCGCCGTGCCCCAGCCTTCCGAAGGCCATGTGCGGAACAATGCGGCAGGCCCGCCGCCTTGCATTGGTCCTTGAACCAGTTGCCCAGGGTTTCCGGCTTGTAGGGTCGGCCCTGCCCATGCGTCAGGAAGAGCAACGTATCGGCCGGGACATGGCGCAGCTCTTCGGCCAGCTCGGGCATGATCGGAAGATCGGCCTCGATGCCGGTCTTGCCGCGCCGGTAACGGATGCGCCCTGCCGAAACGTTCTGCCATCCCAAGCGGGCCGCGTCCTGCCGTGACGCGCCCACGCAGAGGAAGAGCATGATCGCAAGGCGCGGCTTGGTGCCCGGCCCATGCTTGGCAAGGTAGCGGTCGATTTCCGCCTCGGTCCAGGTGTGATAGCCCTCGGGGTTTTCCTTCCTGCGCTCGGCCGCGCGGGCGGGATTGTGCGCCGTAAGCTCGGCACGAATGGCGAAGTTGAAGAGCATCGAAAGATTCTTCTTCACCGCATTCTGCGCGGTCGGCCCGGCCTTTTTCGCCATCAGGGCTTCGACATGGCGCACCCCGAAACGGGCATAGGGAAGATCGCCCGCTTCCCGGCGCAGCCAGTCCAATTCCCGGCGCAACGTGTCCTTGCGGATCGCGGAAAGGTTCGCATAGCGCGGCGAGCGAAGGTATTGCTCGATCAGCCATCCCAGCGTGCCGAAGGGCGAGCCCTCACGGACGGCAGGCGTCTTCGAGCCCTCCACCGCCGCTTCATAGGCGGCGCGGAATTCGGCGGAAGCGTAGGGGCCTGAAAGATAGGTTGAGTATCCACCACGCCGGAAGCGGTGACGCACCTTCCCGTGACGGTCGGTCACGCGGGTAACGCCTGGGAAGGGGTTTCGGCGCCGGGTCATTTCAGCAGCCGGTCGCAGGGGTTGGACGTTTCGTCCGGGCCGGAATCGAGCGTGAAAAGGCGCACCGTGCCGTCGCTGACCACCTCGATCCTGGACACGATCAGGCCCGCCTTCGACGCGGCATTGAGGTATCGCGTCAGATCGGATTGCTTCACAGCCGCAGAACGGTTCGCCATGCCTCAGAACCTCCCCAGCGCGCGGCGCACGTCCTCGTCGGCGAACCGAAAGTCGCCGGGCCGGATGAGCTCAAGGTCGCGCCTGGCGCACCAGCGCCAGAAGGCGGGCGTCAGGCCCTTGAAGCCCGTGTCGCGGGCGAGATCCTGGGCGGTCCAGAAACTGCGGCTCATCGGGCTTACAATCCCTTCGACATGGTGAAGGCCACGGTGCGGGGGCGGGTTCCAGAGGCGCGGGCGATCCGCGCCTCCAGGTCGGCGACAGCCGCCGCCATTTCGGCGTCGGACCCGTATCGCACGCTCTTTTCGCCATACTGGACTTCGCGCGTGCCGCGTGCGCGCGCCCGGATCAGGGCGTCGCGCAGCTCTTCCAGTTCTGCGGTCCCGACAGCCATCACGCGCCGTCGTTCTTGAACCAGGACCGATGGTCCACCCAGCCGCACCCGAAGTCGAGGCGCACCTTCATCTGCACCCCATCCACCTCGAAGCCCTGACGGGTCTCGATCTGCGGGCCGGGTGCGCCTTCGAGATAGGCGTATTCCAGCCCGTCGATCATCGCCGGATCGGCAGCGACATACCACGCTACAGGATCGGTCAGGCGTGCGTCGGTGACAAGGGTCAGGTTCTCGAAGGGATTGACGTCTGCCGTCTTCGTCGCGGCCACATCTGCCAGCATTTGTTCGGCCAGCGGCTCCACCTCTGGCGGCACCACCACGAAGCGCGGCGTGACGTCGATGGGCTCGCCGGAAAGGCCCGTCTGGCGCCGCATGGCGAGGCGCGCGTTGCCCAGCGTCGTGAGGCTCATTGCCGCGCCGGTCCCGGCAAGGTTCCCGTGAGCGGCATGGAAGACGGCATCGCCATCGGACATCAATGGGTTGGCTTCGAGCTTGGCGACAAGCTGCGCGTTCTCGAAGGCCCGCGCCGCCCGCCCCAGCTTCGCCGAGATCTGCGTAAAGGCCCCCAGGTCGTCGTTGACCAGCGCCTGACGGCTGATTGCGAAGATGCGCCCGAAGGTCTCAAGGCTGTAGGTCTCTTGGCTCTCTTCGATGGTGCCGTGCGTGAATTCCCCGCCTTCGAGCACCTTGGCGAGGTCCGGGCCTTCCCCGAATTGCAGGGCACGCTTGGCGCGGAAGTCGCGCGCGGTCGTCTGCCGGGCCACCTGCCGCACGCCGTCCGGTGCGGCCATGTAGGCGCGGCGCAGTTCGCGGCCGGTCGCATCGCCCAGGATCAGCGAAAAGTCGGACGTGGTGTGCAGCGCCCGCGTGATCAGCGTATCCGCCGCCGCGCCTGTGGTCGAAACACCGGCACGGGACAGACAATCGCGCGCGAGGTCAAGCGTCGTCATGTAGGCGAAGGGCCGGGCCGCGTCGGAAAGCGCGTGGTCCGGGTGTGAGCGCGCAAAGAGCGCCTCGCCCGCGCGCTGTGCGACCACCGCCGGGTCGGTGTGGTCGATGGTGATCTGCGCCCGCGTGGTGCGGGTCGCAGTCTGCGCGCTGCGCGTGCGCATCGCCTCGAAGGCGGCGGCGCGCGTCTCTTCCGGCGCGGCCTCCGCGTCGATCTGCGCATCCGCCCAGGCGCGGGACAGGCCCGCCGTCTCGGCGATGGTGCGGATTTCGGCATTCGCCTGGGCGCGGGTCTGCCGCCCGGTTTCGGCCGGGCGTTCGGCCGTCTGCTCTTGGGTTTCCATCTGATTTCCTCCATGACGGAAATGCGCGCCCGGATCGGCCGGGACAGGGACGATGGAAACCTCAAGCGGCGTCCACCGGGTTGCGGTGCGGATGCGGCGGTCGCCGTCCCGCGTCTCTTGCCACTCGGCCACGCTGTAGCCGATGGACAGGCCGCGCAGCGTGCCGTCGCCGATATCGGCAAGCACCGCCTGCGCCGCGTCGTTGCTGCGAAGCCGGATGCGGACCCAAAGCCCTTCCGGGCGCACCTCGGCGGCTTCGACCACCCCGAGTTGATCGCGGGTCGAGCTTGTGCGGTGCGCATCCAGCACCGGCCCGCCGATCAGGCGCGAGAGGTCGGCGCCACGCAGGTCCAGCCGCTCGATATAGCCCGGCCGGGCGGTTTCCGCGCCGGTCGAGACAATCGCCTCGATGGTGCGGGCCTGCGGGTCCAGCGTGGCGGGGCGTGGTGTCACCCCTCGAAAATGAATGGTCATGCCGTCGCTCCTTGTGCCGGGCGGCGCGGATCACGGGCGCGCTCTTCGTCCAGGTCGTCAATGTCCCGGCCGCGCCCGGCCACCACCTCTTCGCGGGATTTCAGGCCCGCGCCGATCGCTGCAATCTCGGCCTCGATTTCGTTTCGCGGATCAACCCAAGCCCAGCCGGGGCCGATGAAGCGGACATTCCGGTAATCTGACAGCGCGACCGGATCGGCCTGGATCGCGCCCGCCAGCGCCTGCGTGTCGATCCAGCGCCGCCAGAGCGGGCGCAGCACCTGCCCCTCGATCAGGTTGCGTTGCATCATTTCGGCGCGGCGGCGGAATTCCAGCAGGCCCACGCGGGCGCTGGAATAGTTCGCCTCGCCCAGGTCGCCGGTCAGCATCTCGAAGGTCAGGCCCACGCCCGCCGCGATTTCCCGATCCTGTGCGCGCAGGAATTCCACCGCCTGCGCCAAGCCCGGCCCCGGATTGGAAAAGGTCACATCTGCGCCGGGCGGAAGGATGCGCATCGCGCCGGGCTCAAGGCTGACATTCACCTGCGCGCCGGATGCGCCGTCATCAAAGCCCGCCGCACCGCCCTCGGGGTCGCGCACGAAGCCCGTGATCAGGCTCGCCGTCTTGAGCTGCATCAGCAGCGCGTCGGACGCCTCGTCCCGGTCGCGCAGTTTCAGCAGGACCGGGGACAGCCACGACAGGCCGCGAACCTGCCCCGCAAAGAGCATGTCGAAAACGTGGATCATGTCGGCGG
>WOZM01000116.1:9318-34706 GCA_011620265.1 Paracoccaceae bacterium | reverse complement strand
TCGAGGACCGGATCAAGGCGAAGAAGACCGGCCGCATGGGCGCGATGGCGGCGGAATAGGGCGGAGCAAGATCTAATGACGGAGAGCGATATCCTGAAAAGCGAGGTGTTCGGGCTGCTCGGGCAAGTTGCGCTTGCCTACGTCATCTCCCGACTCTTTGTTCTCGCTGGACAGAGGAAATGGCTTGCCAGGGCGTGCTGGTTGATCCCGATCCTTTACGTGGTTGATCGCGCAGTTTTCTTCACATCGTTGGACAGCGACATTCGTCCTGGCGTTGCAGCCACGGCGACCGAGATTCTAGGCATATTGGTACCGTTCCTGCCAGCACTGTTCTTGCTTCCGCTGCTCAAGCATCTGCGGCAGCCGCCGCTCGTCGCGGGCGCATCATCCGAGGGCTCAACGTGAATCCAGACCGGTCTTGCCGCATCGCCGAACGGAACATCGGCCGCCTGATCCCCTTGGCGGACGATCCGTACGCGGCGGAATTCATAGGCGCGGCCCATCGTGACTGCCTTGCCGCGGAGGCCGCATCATGACGATCCTCTCCTTCCTCGGCCCCGTCATCGCCGCCGTCCTCTATGTCATCGTCTTCCAGAAGGCGGGGTTCCGGGGGGCGATCCTGTTCGTCTGCGCCGCGCCCGTCCTCGGCGCGATCCTGACGCGGATCCTCGTCGCCTCGCTGGTCATGGGCGGCGGGCCGATGGCCGGAATATTCCTTCTTTCGGCGGCGCTGTCGCTCGCGCCGCTTCTCGTTCTGGCCTTCATGGCCTGGCCGCCGGTGGAGACGCCGGCGGCCCGAAATTCCACGGAGAATAACTGATGTCCAACCTCCGCACGATCATCATCGACGGTATCGAGGTCGCGGTCGATCCGAGCCTCACGCTGATCCAGGCCTGCGAACAGGCGGGGGTGGAAATTCCGCGCTTCTGCTATCACGAGCGGCTCTCCATCGCCGGCAACTGCCGCATGTGCCTGGTCGAGGTCGTGGGCGGCCCGCCGAAGCCCGCCGCATCCTGCGCGATGCAGGTGAAGGACCTGCGCCCCGGCCCGAACGGCGAGCCTTCGGTGATCAAGACCAACTCGCCGATGGTGAAGAAGGCGCGGGAAGGGGTGATGGAGTTCCTGCTCATCAACCATCCCCTCGACTGCCCGATCTGCGATCAGGGCGGCGAATGCGATCTGCAGGACCAGGCAATGGCTTACGGGGTGGACTTCAGCCGCTACCGGGAGCCGAAGCGGGCCTCCGAGGACCTCGATCTCGGCCCCCTGGTGGCCACGACGATGACCCGCTGCATCTCCTGCACCCGCTGCGTGCGCTTCACCAGCGAGGTCGCGGGGATCACCCAGATGGGCCAGACCGGCCGTGGCGAGGATGCCGAGATCACCTCGTATCTCAACACCACGCTCGATTCGAACCTGCAAGGCAACATCATCGACCTCTGCCCGGTCGGCGCGCTGACCTCGAAGCCCTACGCCTTCACCGCGCGGCCGTGGGAGCTGACCAAGACCGAGACCATCGACGTGATGGACGCGCTGGGCAGCAACATCCGCGTCGACACCAAGGGGCGCGAAGTCATGCGGATCCTGCCGCGCAACCATGACGGCGTGAACGAGGAGTGGATCAGCGACAAGACCCGATTCGTCTGGGACGGGTTGCGCCGCCAGCGGCTCGACGTGCCTTACATCCGCGAGGGCGGCAAGCTTCGCAAGGCCTCGTGGCCCGAGGCGCTGGCCGCTGCCGCAAAGGCGATGAAGGGCCGCAAGGTCGCGGGGCTGATCGGCGATCTGGCGCCGGTCGAGGCGGCCTACAGTCTCAGGCAGTTGATCGAGGGGCAGGGCGGCTCCGTCGAATGCCGCACCGACGGGGCGCGGCTGCCGGCGGGCAACCGCTCCGCCTATGTCGGGACGGCGCGGGTCGAGGATATCGACAGCGCCCGGATGATCTTCCTCGTCGGGACCAATCCGCGCGATGAGGCGCCGGTCCTGAACGCGCGGATCCGCAAGGCCTGGACGCATGGCGCCAAGGTGGCGCTGATCGGCAAGGCGGCGGACCTGACCTACGATTATGAGCATATCGGCACCGGCCGCGAGGCGCTGGTGAAGCTGGCCGCGATGGACCATTCCGACAAGGCCGGCGTGCCGGGAGTCGTCATCGTCGGTCAAGGTGCTTTGCGCGAGGCCGATGGCGAGGCGGTGCTGAGCCAGGTCATGAAGGCGGCGGGCGCGGCCGGGGCCAAGCTTCTGGTGCTGCACACTGCCGCCGCCCGTGTCGGCGCGATGGATGTGGGGGCCGTCACGGAGGGCGGTCTTTCGGCGGCGCTCGACGGCGCGGAGGTGGTCTTCAACCTCGGTGCCGACGAGGTCGAGATCGCGGCCGGTGCGACGGTGATCTATCAGGGCAGCCACGGCGACCGGGGCGCGCACCGGGCCGACATCATCCTGCCCGCCGCCGCCTGGACCGAGGAGAACGGCCTCTTCGTCAATACCGAGGGCCGGCCGCAACTGGCGATGCGGGCAGGTTTCGCCCCGGGCGAGGCCAAGGAGAACTGGGCGATCCTGCGGGCGCTCTCGGCCGAGCTTGGCGCGACCCTGCCCTGGGACACGCTCGCCGGCCTGCGCAAGGCGCTGGTCGCGGCGCATCCGCATCTTGGACGGGTCGACGAGGTTGCCGAGAACGACTGGCGGCCCTTGCCGGTGAAGGCGCCGGCAAAGGCCGATTTCGTCGCCGCCGTCGGCGATTTCTACCTGACGAACCCGATCGCGCGGGCCTCCGCCGTGATGGCCGAGCTTTCGGCGATGGCGAAGGCAAGGGCGCAGAAGCCGATGGCGGCGGAGTGATGATGGCGCGAACCCTGCCGGCGCTGGCCCAGACGGGCGGTCTTCTGACCGCGCTTTCGGCCTGCGCGGCGGCGCCGGTCTATGGCGGGGCGGAGCCGGTGGGCATGGGCGATGACCTCTACGGCTTTCTCGTGACCATGAAGGGCGCGCGCGGGGCGGCGGAGGTCGAGGAGTATGTGACCTGCGTCGTCGCCGGCTACGCGCTGGAAAAGAACGCCGGATTTGCCCGGCGGGTCAGGACGAATGTGAAGGAAGAGGGTGGCGTTTGGATCGCGGATGCTGTTTACAGCATCTCGCCGACGCTGCCACGCGGCATGAAGACGATCGACGCCGAGGTGGCGGTCGCGGACTGCGCCGAACGCGGCATACCGACGGTCTAAGAAGGACGGGCTGAGGGACAGACATGGCGGATTTTCTGGCAACACCACTGGGGACGTTCCTGCTCATCCTCGTGCAGGGCCTCGGCATCATCGCCTTCGTGATGCTGTCCTTGCTGTTCCTCGTCTACGGCGACCGCAAGATCTGGGCGGCGGTGCAGATGCGCAGGGGCCCGAACGTCGTCGGCGCCTTCGGCCTGCTGCAGTCGGTGGCGGATGCGCTGAAATATGTGGTGAAGGAAATCGTGGTGCCGGCAGGCGCCGACAAGTTCGTCTTCTTCCTCGCGCCCATGCTCTCCTTCGTGCTGGCGATCCTCGCCTGGGCGGTGATTCCCTTCCATCCGGGCTGGGTGCTGGCCGATATCAACGTCGCCATCCTCTTCGTCTTCGCGGTGTCCTCGCTCGAGGTCTACGGCGTGATCATGGGCGGCTGGGCGTCGAACTCGAAATACCCGTTCCTGGGGTCCTTGCGCTCGGCCGCGCAGATGATCTCCTACGAGGTCTCGCTGGGCCTGATCATCATCGGGGTGATCATCTCGACCGGCAGCATGAACTTCTCGGCCATCGTCACGGCGCAGGAAGGCGACTGGGGCCTTTTCAACTGGTACTGGCTGCCGCATTTCCCGATGGTGGTGCTGTTCTTCATCTCGGCTCTGGCCGAGACGAACCGCCCGCCCTTCGACCTGCCGGAAGCGGAATCGGAGCTCGTCGCGGGCTTCATGGTCGAGTATTCCTCGACGCCCTACCTGCTCTTCATGGCGGGCGAATACATCGCGATCTTCCTGATGTGCGCCCTCATCTCGCTTCTGTTCTTCGGCGGCTGGCTCAGCCCCATCCCCGGCATCGCCGACGGCTGGTGGTGGATGGTCGCCAAGATGTGGGTCTTCTTCTTCATGTTCGCGATGGTGAAGGCGATCGTCCCGCGCTACCGCTACGACCAGCTCATGCGGATCGGCTGGAAGGTGTTCCTGCCCCTGTCGATCGGCTGGGTGGTGATCGTCTCGTTTCTGGCGAAATTCGAAGTGCTCGGCGGCTTCTGGGCGCGCTGGGCGATGGGAGGCTGATCATGGGACCGGCACGCACGACCGACTACACCCGCGCGGCGAAATACTTCCTGCTTTTCGATTTCATCAAGGGCTTCGGCCTCGGCTTCAAGTACTTCTTCGCCCCGAAGGCGACGCTGAACTATCCGCATGAAAAGGGGCCGCTTTCCCCCCGCTTTCGTGGCGAACATGCGCTGCGCCGCTATCCGAACGGCGAGGAACGCTGCATCGCCTGCAAGCTTTGCGAGGCGATCTGTCCGGCCCAGGCGATCACCATCGACGCCGAACCGCGCGAGGATGGCAGCCGCCGCACCACGCGCTACGACATCGACATGACCAAGTGCATCTATTGCGGCTTCTGCCAGGAGGCCTGCCCGGTCGATGCCATCGTCGAGGGGCCGAATTTCGAATTCGCGACGGAGACGCGCGAGGAACTTTTCTACGACAAGACCAGGCTTCTGGCCAACGGCGACCGCTGGGAGGCCGAGATCGCCCGCAACCTCGAACTGGACGCGCCCTACAGATGAACGACGCCTTCCGGAAGCTTTTCTCGCAGATGATGGAGCAGGGGCAGGAGATGGCCCGCACCTTCAACCCTGCTCTGGAGAATTTCTCGGCCACGGGGTTGGACAAGATGTTCCCCACCATGTCGAAGGACATGATGGAGATGTGGTTCGGCAAGACCTTCAACCGCGAGGGGCTGGACGCGAAGACCCGGCTTCTGGTCACGGTCGCGGCGCTGACCGTCCTTGGCGCGCAGGCCGAGCCGCAGATGAAACTGACGATCCGCCATGCGCTGGCGGCCGGGGCCACCAAGCGCGAGATCGCGGAAGTGATCTATCAGATGAGCATGTTCGGCGGGGTCCCCGCCATGACCAAGGCGCTCGAGATCGCCCAGAGCGTTTTCGACGAGGCCGGTGAGACCAAGGGAGATGACGCATGAGTGTCATGGTGTTCGCCTTCTACCTTTTCGCCATCACGGCGGTGGCGGCGGGGCTGATGGTGGTTCTGGCGCGCAACCCGGTCCATTCGGTGCTGTGGCTGATCCTCGCCTTCCTCTCCTCGGCCGGGCTCTTCGTGCTTCTGGGCGCGGAGTTCGTGGCGATGCTGCTGGTCATCGTCTATGTCGGCGCGGTCGCGGTTCTCTTCCTCTTCGTGGTGATGATGCTCGACATAGATTTCGCCGAGCTGAAGGGCGAGATGGCGCGCTACATGCCGCTCGGGCTTCTCGTCGGCGTGGTGATCCTGATGCAGCTCGGCATCGCCTTCGGCGCCTGGGAGACGGCCGCGACGGCCGAAGCCATGCGCGGCGCGGTGACGCCGGACGACATGCAGAACACCGCCGCGCTCGGGATGCTGATCTACGACAAGTACATCCTTCTGTTCCAGCTTGCCGGCCTGATCCTCTTGGTCGCGATGATCGGGGCGATTGTCCTGACGCTCAGGCACCGCAAGGACGTGAAGCGCCAGAACGTGCTCCACCAGATGTGGCGCGATCCCGTGAAGGCGATGGAGCTGAAGGACGTGAAGCCGGGGCAGGGGCTCTAGGCGGGACGCAGCCCCGGACCTGATCCGGGGCCTCCCGGGCGCGGCCCGGGAACCGAGGTTAGAGGTCCCGGATCAGGTCCGGGACTGCGACAGCAAACGACGATACGGGGGGACTGCCCCGGAGGGACGGGAATGATCGGACTGACACACTACCTTGGCGTTGCCGCCGCACTCTTCGTGATCGGCATCTTCGGCATCTTCCTCAACCGGAAGAACGTCATCGTCATCCTGATGTCGATCGAGTTGATGCTTCTGGCGGTCAACATCAACTTCGTTGCCTTCTCGAGCTTCCTGCACGACCTCGTGGGTCAGGTCTTCACGATGTTCGTCCTGACCGTCGCCGCCGCCGAGGCCGCGATCGGGCTTGCGATCCTCGTCTGCTTCTTCCGCAACCGCGGAACGATCGACGTCGAAGACGTCAATGTGATGAAAGGGTAAAGCATGGAAACGATCATCCTCTTTGCCCCGCTCGTCGGCGCCATCATCGGCGGCTTCGGCTGGCGCCTGATCGGCGAGACCGGCGCCATGGTGGTGACGACGGGCCTTTTGTTCCTCGCCATGCTTCTGTCGTGGGTCGTCTTCCTCGGCTTCGACGGCACGACCCAGCACATCCACATCCTCGACTTCATCCGGTCGGGGACCCTGGACACAAGCTGGTCGATCCGCCTCGACCGGCTGACGGCGATCATGCTGATCGTGGTGACGACGGTTTCGGCTTTGGTGCACCTCTATTCCTGGGGCTACATGGCCCATGACGAGAACTGGCGCGAAGGGGAAAGCTACAAGCCCCGCTTCTTCGCCTATCTTTCGTTCTTCACCTTCGCGATGCTGGCGCTGGTGACGGCCGACAACCTCGTGCAGATGTTCTTCGGGTGGGAGGGCGTGGGCGTCGCCTCCTACCTCCTGATCGGCTTCTACTACCGCAAGGCCTCCGCCAATGCCGCCGCGATCAAGGCCTTCGTGGTGAACCGGGTCGGCGATTTCGGATTCATGCTGGGGATCCTCGGGCTGTTCTATCTGGTCGACTCGATCAACATGGACGAGGTCTTCGCCGCTGCCCCGGCGCTGGCCGAGACGCAACTGACCTTCCTCTGGACCGACTGGAATGCGGCGAACCTTCTCGCTTTCCTGCTCTTCGTCGGCGCCATGGGCAAGTCGGCGCAGCTCTTCCTTCACACCTGGCTGCCCGACGCGATGGAGGGGCCGACGCCGGTCTCGGCCCTCATCCACGCCGCGACGATGGTGACGGCCGGGGTGTTCCTCGTCTGCCGCATGTCGCCGCTCTTTGAATATGCGCCGGAGGCCAAGAGCTTCGTCATGTATATCGGTGCCGCGACGGCCTTCTTCGCCGCGACCGTCGGTCTCGTGCAGAACGACATCAAGCGGGTGATCGCCTATTCGACCTGTTCGCAGCTTGGCTACATGTTCGTGGCCGCGGGCGCGGGCATCTACGGGGCGGCGATGTTCCACCTCTTCACCCATGCCTTCTTCAAGGCGATGCTGTTTCTCGGCGCGGGCTCGGTCATCCACGCGATGCACCATGAGCAGGACATGCGGAACTATGGCGGGCTTCGGACGAAAATCCCCTATACGTTCTGGGCGATGATGATCGGGACGCTCGCCATCACCGGCGTCGGCATCCCGCTGACCGCGATCGGCTTCGCCGGGTTCCTGTCGAAGGACGCGATCATCGAGAGCGCGTTCGCAAGCGGCAATTCCTTCGCCTTCGTGGCGCTGGTGGTGGCCGCGCTTTTCACCAGCTTCTATTCCTGGCGGCTGATGTTCATGACCTTCTACGGCAAGGCGCGGGGCGATCATCATGCCCACGACCACGCGCATGAAAGCCCGATGACGATGGTGGCGCCGCTTGGCGTTCTGGCCATCGGCGCGGTCTTCGCCGGCATGGTCTGGTACAAGCCGTTCTTCGGCGACCACGACCGGATGGTGGCGTTCTTCGCGATGCCGCAACACGCCGTCGAGGCGGCGGCGGAGGGCGGTGGCGAAGCGGCGGCGACCACCGAGGCCGCGACCACCGAAGCCACCGGCGATCACGCCGCCACGACCGGGGCCGCCACCGACCAGGCGGCAGCTCCGGCAGAGGGCGACCACGCGGCGATGGCCGGCGCGGCGCCGGAAGGGGCGATCTTCATGTCCGAGGCCTCGAACAAGGTTCTCGATGACGCGCACCATGCGCCGTGGTGGGTCAAGGTCTCGCCCTTCGTGGCGATGCTGATCGGGTTCCTCACCGCGTATGTCTTCTACATCCGCGACCCGTCTATCCCCGGACGCCTCGCCGCGCAGCAGCCGATCCTCTACCGGTTCCTCCTGAACAAGTGGTATTTCGACGAGGTCTACGACGCGCTGATCGTCGGCCCGGCGAAACGGCTCGGCGCCTTCCTGTGGAAGAAGGGCGACGGCAATGTCATCGACGGCACGATCAACGGCGTCGCGATGGGCTTCATCCCGCGGCTGACGCGGATCGCGGCGCGGATGCAGTCGGGCTACATCTTCACCTATGCTTTCGCGATGGTCATCGGCGTCGCGGTGCTTCTGACCTGGATGACGCTCTCGGGGGGCGCGCGCTAATGGAAAACCTGCTTTCCATCATCACCTTCCTGCCCCTCGTCGCGGCGGCGATCCTGGCCTTGTTCCTCAAGGGCGACGACCCGGCGGCGCAGAAGAACGCGAAGTGGCTGGCGCTGATCGCCACCTCGGCGACCTTCCTTGTCTCGCTCTTCCTCCTCTCGGGCTTCGTGCCGGCCGATACCGGCTTCCAGTTCGTCGAGGAGCGGGCGTGGATCATGGGGCTGACCTACAAGGTCGGCGTCGACGGGATCTCCGTTCTCTTCGTGCTGCTGACCACGTTCCTGATGCCGATCACCATCCTGTCGTGCTGGACGGTGGACAAGCGGGTGAAGGAATACATGGTCGCCTTCCTCGTCCTCGAGGGGCTGATGATCGGCGTCTTCGTGGCGCTCGACCTCGTGCTCTTCTACCTCTTCTTCGAGGCGGGCCTCATTCCGATGTTCCTGATCATCGGCATCTGGGGTGGCAAGGAACGTATCTACGCGGCCTTCAAGTTCTTCCTCTACACCTTCCTCGGCTCGGTCCTGATGCTGGTCGCGATGATCGCGATGTATGTCGATGCGGGCACGACGGATATCCCGACGCTCCTGACCCACCAGTTCGCGTCCGAGACGCTGAATGTCCTCGGTTTCCGCGTCGTCGGCGGCATGCAGACGCTTCTCTGGCTCGCCTTCTTCGCCTCCTTCGCGGTGAAGATGCCGATGTGGCCGGTCCACACCTGGTTGCCGGACGCCCATGTGCAGGCGCCGACGGCGGGGTCGGTGGTGCTGGCGGCGATCCTCCTGAAGATGGGCGGCTACGGCTTCCTGCGCTTCTCGCTGCCGATGTTCCCGATCGCGTCCTACCAACTGGCGGGGCTGATCTTCTGGATGAGCGCCATCGCCATCGTCTATACCTCGCTCGTGGCCCTCGCGCAGTCCGACATGAAGAAGCTGATCGCCTATTCGTCGGTCGCCCATATGGGCTACGTGACGATGGGCATCTTCGCCGCGAACCAGCAGGGCGTCGATGGCGCGATCTTCCAGATGCTCAGCCACGGCTTCGTCTCCGGCGCGCTCTTCCTTTGCGTCGGCGTCATCTACGACCGGATGCACACGCGCGAGATCGACGCTTACGGCGGCCTCGTGAACCGGATGCCGGCCTATGCGCTGATCTTCATGTTCTTCACCATGGCCAATGTCGGCCTGCCGGGCACCTCCGGCTTCGTCGGCGAGTTCCTGACGCTGATGGGCATCTTCCAGGTCAACACCTGGGCCGCCGCCGTCGCCGCGAGCGGAGTGATCCTCAGTGCCTCCTACGCGCTCTGGCTCTACCGTCGGGTGGTCTTCGGCGACCTGATCAAGGAAAGCCTGAAGACCATCACCGACATGACCGGCCGCGAGAAGGTGATCTTCGCGCCGCTCGTCGCGATGACGCTTCTCCTCGGCATCTATCCGAGCCTTGTGACCGACATCATCGGGCCGTCCGTCTCGGCGCTCGTCACCGAATACCACGCCGCCATTCCCGCCGATGCGGGAATGCAGGTTGCCAGCCACTGAAGGACGATACGCGATGATTTCCGCTGATTTCTCCGCCATCCTGCCCGAAGTGGTTCTGGTCCTCTATGCGATGGCAGCGCTTCTTGGCGCCGTCTATACCGGCAAGGACGAGATGACCGGCCCCATTACCTGGGCCACCGTGGTCATGTTCGTCGGCATCGCGGTCTGGATCGGCCTTTCGGGCGCCGGCGACCGGATGGCCTTCGGCGGCATGTTCACCGACGACGCATTCTCGCGCTTCGCCAAGGTCACGGTGCTTCTTTCCGCCGCTGCGGTTCTGGCGATGAGCCAGGATTACATGGCCCGGCGCGGGCTGGACCGGTTCGAGTTTCCGCTGCTGGTTGCCTTCGCGGTCGTGGGCATGATGGTCATGGTCTCGGCCGGGGACCTCATGACGCTCTACATGGGGGTGGAACTGCAATCGCTGTCGCTCTACGTCGTGGCGAGCCTGCGCCGCGACAGCGTGAAATCGACGGAAGCCGGCCTGAAGTA
The DNA here is from genome assembly GCA_011620265.1 of Paracoccaceae bacterium. GTDB lineage: Bacteria > Pseudomonadota > Alphaproteobacteria > Rhodobacterales > Rhodobacteraceae > Albidovulum. The sequence goes on along the minus strand of WOZM01000116.1, from coordinate 24,284 downwards.
TTTCGTCCTCGGCGCGCTTTCCTCGGGGCTTCTGCTTTACGGCGCGTCGCTGACCTATGGCTTCACCGGCACCACGCTCTTCGCCGGCATCATCGAGACGATCCAGGGCGGGCATGTCTCGATCGGGCTGCTCTTCGGTCTGGTCTTCCTGATCACCGGCCTCGCCTTCAAGATCTCGGCCGTGCCGTTCCACATGTGGACGCCGGATGTCTACGAAGGCTCGCCGACGCCGGTCACGGCCTTCTTCGCGACCGCCCCCAAGGTCGCGGCGATGGCGCTTTTCGCGCGGGTCGTGCATGACGGCTTCGGCGCGGCGGTGCAGGACTGGTCCCAGGTGCTGGCGCTTCTGGCGGTCCTTTCGATGTTCCTCGGCGCGATCGCGGCGATCGGGCAGAAGAACATCAAGCGGCTGATGGCCTATTCCTCGATCGCCCATATGGGCTTCGCGCTCGTCGGTCTTGCCGCCGGGACGCAGGCCGGGGTGCAGGCGATGCTGATCTACATGGCGGTCTATGTGGCGATGAACGTCGGCACCTTCGCCTTCATCCTGTCGATGGAGCGCGACGGCGCCCCGGTGACCGATATCGAGGCGCTGAACCTCTATTCGAAGGTCGAGCCGGTGAAGGCGCTCGCCGTGCTGGTGCTGATGTTCTCGCTTGCCGGCGTGCCGCCGATGCTGGGCTTCTTCGCGAAGTACGGCGTGCTTCTGGCGGCGGTGAATGCGGGGATGATCTGGCTCGCGGTGGCGGGGGCCGTCGCCTCGGTGATCGGCGCCTTCTACTACCTCCGCATCGTCTACTACATGTATTTCGGCACCGAGACCGATGCGCTTGACACCCGCATGGTGCCGGCGCAGTGGCTTTTGCTGATGGCCTCGGCGATCCTCATGGTGGCGGGCGTCGTCAACCTCTTCGGGATCGAGGGGGCGGCGGCGCTGGCGGCGGAAACCCTTGTCCGCTGAGCGGGCGGAACGTCCCGGCTGGCCGGAGGGCGTGGCGCGCCATGTCATTGACGAGGTGGACAGCACCAATTCCGAAGCGGCGCGGCTGGCGCCGCGGCTGACCCAGCCGACATGGATCCTCGCCCGCCGCCAGACGGCGGCGCGCGGGCGGCGGGGCCGGCCTTGGGTCTTTCCCGAAGGCAATTTCGCGGCGACTTTGGTGATGCGGCCGGCGGGCGATCCGGCGGCGGCGGCGCTGCGCAGCTTCGTGGCGGCGCTGGCGCTGGCCGAGGCGCTCGACACGGTCGCGGGGCCGGGTGCGGTGATCGCGCTGAAATGGCCGAACGATGTCCTGCTGAACGGCGGCAAGGTTGCGGGCATCCTGCTGGAGAGCGCCGGGCAGGGCCATGCGGTCAGCCATCTGGCGATCGGCATCGGCATCAACCTCGTCGCCGCGCCGCCGGCCGAGGCGGTGGAGCCGGGCGCCCTGCCACCGGTTTCGCTGATGGGCGAGACCGGCCTGCGGATCGCGCCCGAGGCCTTCCTCGATTTCCTCGCCCCCGCCTTCGCCCGCCGGGAGGCGCAGCTCTCCACCTACGGGTTCGGACCGATCCGCACCGCCTGGCTTGCCCGGGCCGCGAAGCTGGGCCAGACCATCACCGCGCGGACGGTGAACGAGACCATCGAGGGCGTCTTCGACACCCTGGCCGAGGACGGCGCGCTGGTTCTCGCCACACGCGCCGGGCGGCGCGCGATCCCGGCCGCCGACGTCTTCTTCTGAGGAAGGATGCCCATGCTTCTCTGCATCGATACCGGCAATACCAACACTGTGTTCTCGGTCTGGGACGGGACGCGGTTCCGCTGCACCTTGCGCACCACGACCGAGCACCAGCGCACGGCGGACCAGTATTTCGTCTGGTTCTCCACCCTCATGCAGCACCACAAGGTGCCGGTCGATATCGACGCGGTGATCATCTCGTCGACCGTGCCGCGGGTGGTCTTCAACCTCCGGGTCCTCTGCGACCGCTACTTCAGCTGCCGGCCGATGGTGGTCGGCAAGCCCGATTGCGCGCTGCCGGTGGCCCCCCGCGTCGATCAGGGCACCACGGTCGGCCCCGACCGGCTGGTCAACACTGTGGGCGGCTTCGACCGCCATGGCGGCGACCTCATCATCGTCGATTTCGGCACCGCGACGACCTTCGACGTGGTCGACACGGACGGCGCCTATATCGGCGGGGTGATCGCGCCCGGCGTCAACACCAGCCTCGAGGCGCTGCACATGGCCGCCGCCGCCCTGCCGCATGTCGACGTCACGAAACCGCAAAGCGCGATCGGCACGAATACGGTTGCCTGCATGCAGTCGGGCATCTACTGGGGCTATGTCGGCCTCGTCGAGGGGATCGTGAAACAGATCCGGATCGAGCGCGAGCGGCCGATGAAAGTGATCGCCACGGGAGGCCTCGCGCCGCTCTTCGACCAGGGCACGGACATCTTCGAAAGCGTCGAGGATGACCTGACGATGCACGGGCTGGTGCTGATCCACCGCCACAACAGGGAACTGGAAACCGCATGAGCAAGAAGAACCGCCTGATCTATCTTCCGCTTGGCGGCGCCGGCGAGATCGGCATGAACTGCTACGTCTTCGGCTACGGGCCTGAGGGCAAGGAACGGCTGATCGTCGTCGATCTCGGCGTGACATTCCCCGACATGGACGGCTCTCCCGGCGTCGATCTGATCATGCCCGACATCACCTGGGCGGCGGAGAATGCCGACCGGATCGAGGCGATCTTCATCACCCATGCGCATGAGGACCATGTCGGCGCACTCGGCCATCTCTGGCCGAGGCTCAAGGCGCCGGTCTATGCGCGGCCCTTCACCGCCGCCATCGCCACCTTGAAGATGGAAGAGCAGGGCCAGCCCCTCGACGTGATCCGGGTGGTGAAACCGCGCCCCGAGGTGGTGGAGGCCGGCCCCTTCAAGGTGCAGTTCGTGCCCGTGAGCCATTCGATCCCCGAAAGCTCCTCGCTGATCATCGACACGCCGGCGGGGCGGATCGTCCATACCGCCGACTTCAAGCTCGACGGGACGCCGATCGTGGGCGAGCCCTTCAACCCCGAGGAGTGGTACAGGATCGCCCGTGAGGCCGGCGGGGTGAAGGTGTTGACCTGCGACTCGACCAACGTCTTCTCGCCGCTTCCGGGCCGGTCCGAGGCGACGCTGGCGGACCCCTTGAGCGAGCTCATCGCCGCCCAGGAGGGTATGGTCGTCGCGACCACCTTCGCCTCGAACGTGGCGCGGCTGAAGACGCTGGCCGAGGCGGGGCGCGCCGCCGGCCGCTCGGTCTGCCTGCTCGGCCGGGCGATGAAGAAGATGATCACGGCGGCGGTCGAGACCGGCGTCCTCACCGATTTCCCGGCGATCATCCCGCCCGAGGAGGCGGTCGAGGTGCCGCGCGGCAACCTCATGCTGATCGTCACCGGCAGCCAGGGCGAGCGCCGGGCGGCCTCGGCCCAGCTCGCGCGGGGCAAGTATCTCGGGCTCGAGATGAAGGAGGGCGACACGTTCCTCTTCTCCTCGAAGACCATTCCCGGCAACGAGCGCGGCGTGATCCGGGTGATGAACGCCTTTTCCGAGATGGGCGTCGACGTGATCGACGACCATAACGGGCTCTACCACGTCTCGGGCCATGCCAACCGGCCGGATCTCGAGGCGGTGCACGATCTCCTGGCGCCGAAGATCCTCTTGCCGATGCATGGCGAGCACCGGCACCTGCGCGAGCACTGCCGGATCGGCATTGCCAAGGGCATCGCGGCGGAGCTGGCGATCAACGGGACGATGGTCGACCTGACCGGGAACGAGCCCGAGGTGGTCGAGTTCATCGAGGCCGGGCGGACCTATCTCGACGGGTCGGTGCTCATCGGGGCGATGGACGGGGTGGTGCGCGACCGCATCCGCATGGCGCTGAACGGCCACGTGCTGGCCACCGTCATTCTCGACGAGGAGGACCAGCCCCTGGGTGAGGCCTGGGTGGAGATCATGGGCCTGTCCGAGACCGCGAGATCCGGCGCCTCGCTGGTCGAGCGGATCGAGGGCGAGCTGAACGAGTTCCTCGACACCGCCGGCGACAAGGTCCTGCGCAACGACGACAAGATGGAAGAGGCGATCAAGCGGATCGTCCGTCAGGTGTCGATGGAGGAGGTGGGCAAGAAGCCGGAGGTCACGGTGGTGACGAGCCGGCTTGTCGCCGAGTAGCCCGCCCGGCCGGGGAGAGCGCTGGCGCGCTCTGCCTCCGGCGGGGATATTTGGACCAAGTGGAAACGGCCCGGGCCCGCGATGGGCCGTCAGCTGTCGGCGGTGTCCGTGTCGGGGCTGAAGCCGCGCAGGAGGAAGTCCGGCACGTGATCGCCCATGCCGACGACGGGCGCGTCGCGACCGCCGCGGTCGCGGCGGTCCTCGTCACGGCGGCGTTCGGGCTTGCGCTCGGATTTCCGGTCTTCCCCGCGATCGTCCCGGCGGTCTTCCCCGCGATCGTCCCGGCGCGCCGGTCGGTCCTGCTTCGGCGCGTCCTCCACCGGCGTTGGCGCTGGCGCGGCGGGGGCGGCTGCGGCGGGTTTCACCGGCTCCAGCGGCGCTTCCTCGCCATGCGGCTTGACCGGCCGGCTGCGGCGGTCGTCGCGGCCCCGGTCGCGGTCCCTGCCGCGCGGCTTGACCTTGTCGTCGTCCTTGCGCGGCGGGCGCTGCGCCGCCTCGCTGAGGGTAAAGCCTTCGGGCGCATCGACGCGCGGCAGTTCGGTCTTCACGAGATGTTCGATCGCGTCGAGGTATTTCTTGTCCGCCGGCGTGGCGAGCGTCACCGCGACGCCCTTGCGCCCGGCGCGGCCGGTGCGGCCGATGCGGTGGACATAGTCCTCGGCGTGGCTCGGCACGTCGAAGTTGAAGACATGGCTGACGGCGGGGATGTCGAGCCCGCGCGCCGCGACGTCCGAGGCGACGAGGAAGCGGAGCGACCCGTCGCGGAAGCCGTCGAGGGTCTTCGTGCGCTGGCTCTGCTCGAGGTCGCCGTGGATCGGCGCCGCGTTCAGGCCATGCGCCTTCAGCGACTTGGCGAGGATATCGACCTCGGTCTTGCGGTTGCAGAAGATGATCGCGTTGGTGCAGGCCGCGCCCTCGGCCTCGATCACCGCGCGCAGAAGCTCGCGCTTCTGCTTGGCCGACTGGTCCTTGCGCGTCGGCACGATCTCGATCAGCCGCTGTTCGATCGTCTCGGAGGTCGTGGCCTGGCGGGCCACCTCGATCCGGGCCGGGTTGTGGAGGAACGCGTTGGTGATGCGCTCGATCTCGGGCGCCATCGTGGCGGAATAGAACAGCGTCTGGCGGGTGAAGGGCGTGAGCGAGAAGATCCGCTCGATATCCGGAATGAAGCCCATGTCGAGCATCCGGTCGGCCTCGTCCACCACCATGATCTGCACGCCGGTGAGCAGGAGCTTGCCGCGTTCGAAATGGTCGAGCAGGCGGCCGGGCGTCGCGATCAGCACGTCGACGCCGCGATCGATGAGCTTGTCCTGCTCGCCGAACGAGACGCCGCCGATCAGCAGCGCCTTGGTGAGCTTGGTGTGCTTCGAGTAGACATCGAAGTTCTCGGCCACCTGGGCGGCGAGTTCGCGCGTGGGCGCGAGCACCAGCGAACGCGGCATCCGCGCCCGCGCCCGGCCGCGGCCGAGAAGCGTTATCATCGGCAGCGTGAACGAGGCGGTCTTGCCGGTCCCGGTCTGGGCGATGCCGAGAACGTCGCGGCCTTCGAGGGCGGGCGGAATCGCGCCGGCCTGGATCGGGGTGGGGGTTTCGTAGCCTGCTTCGGCGACGGCTTGCAGGACCTTGGGGTCCAGTTTCAGGTCGGAAAATTTGGTCATCAGCGTCCATCGGATGCGGTATCGGACCGCAGGGTGAAGGGACGCTATAGCCCGGGCGCCCCGGCGAAATCCCACCGGATGTGGGTGCTGTGGCGTACTGCAATTTCGCGGCAAGGTCAATCAGTCGGGGAAAGGGCCCCCCGAAAGGGGCGGCGCCGCCCGCTTTGGGGGAAGCGGACGGCGCCTTGGCTTGGGTATTTGGGTGGGTGTGTTTGGTGTGGGTACTCTTGAAATCTGCCGATAGGGTCTTTTGCCTGCCTGAACCTACCTGCGACGGCGGCGCAGGAACGCCGCAAGTCCCAGGCCGGAAAGCAGGAGGGCCCCGCCGGCCGGCACGGGCACGGCCGCCATGTCGAGACGGATCGCCCCGAGATGGTTGCCGATCACTCCCGGCGAACGTGCGAGCACGTCCATCGAGATCAGGTAATCCCCCGGCCCGAGCAGGAACGAACCCGAGCTGTGGTCGCCATCGGCGAGCGCAGCGTCGAACTTCATTCCGGTATTGGCCGAAGGTGTCACCGGGGCGGAGGTCGTCCCGAGCGACAGGGTATTGGCGAAGACCTCGAACTGATCCCCCGCCAGGAAGCCATCGACGATCGTCAGAATGGCATTCGCGGCGAGAGAGAAGCTGTAGCTCCGCCCGACTGTGGTGCCGACATCGCCGAACGCAAACCTGCTCCATCCGCTGTCGGCGACGAGGTCGATGGTCGCGGCGCGGGTGGGTCCGGCCGAAACCAGCGCGGCTGCCACAGCCAGCGCTTTGATCGAGACATTAAACATTGCAGCTCCGTTATTGTTGCGGGTGGCAGGTCAATCCTGCGGTCAAATGAGACAATTTTGGGGCAATCCGGGCGGCTGTCGTCAAATCCGAAACAGATTGGCCGGATGAAGCTCACAAGTGCCTGATTGCGAACGGTAACGGCGGAAATCTGCCTATGGTTGACAAGGAATTGCCATTTTCGCGCATGCTCTGGTGCCGAAAAATCGGGCATTTCCTGGCGCCGGAGGACAATCGCCATGATTCGAACAGGATTGGAATCATCTCCGAACCCATTGTTCGGGCCCCGGCAACGGCTCGAGAGGCGCTGAAAAAAACCGTCCTTTCGGCCCCTTGCGCGGCGATCTTCACCGGCGCCGCGTTGCCGTCGCGCCCGCCCGGCACTAGGGTTGCCCCGCCTGCAGGAGAGACACCGCCGCCGATGCTGCCGATACATGTGATCAACCTCGACCGGGCGCCGGACCGGCTGGCCGCGATCGCCGGGCAGCTCGACGGCTTCGGTCTTTCCTGGCGGCGGGTCGCGGCGGTCGACCGCCTCGCGGTGTCGGACGCCGCCCTGACGGCGGAGTTCGGCGCCGGCGATCTCGGCCGCGCCTTCCCCGCGACGCCGGGGGACATGGCCTGCTCGCTCAGCCACCAGGCGCTCTGGCGCGAGATCGCGGCGGGCGAGGCGGAGGCGGCGATCGTGCTCGAGGACGATGCGCGCCTTTCCGAGGCCTTCGTGCGGCTTGCCGGCGCCGATGTTGCCGGGCTGATGCAGCGCCACGGCATGGGCGCGCTCAAGATCGAGTTCTGGCCCGGAGCGCAAAAGAGCCGCCGCTTTCCTGTCGGCCAGGACCTGGGTCCGATCACCGGCGGAATGCGGCTTTACCGGATGCGGAGCGGGTTCCTCGGCACCTGCGGCTATGTCCTGACGGCCGAGGCGGCGCGGAGCCTCTTGCGGCGCTTCCCGCGACTTGCCGTGCCGGTCGATCATTTCCTTTTCGGCCCCGAGGCGGCGCGCGGCTTCGACCTTGTGAGGCCGGGATTCGTCAATCCCGCCCCGGTCCTCCATGATGTGGAGCGGTTCGGCTCGGATATCGGGCCGGAGCGGGGCGAGGGCAAACGCACGGCCGGGCGGCGGATCCGCGACCATCTCGCCCGCCGCCGGCTTGCCGCCGAAATTCGCCGGGGCGCGGCGGAGCGGGTCGAGATGAGCTTCGCGGGCGAGGACTGAGCGCCGGGCTCAGACCATCATCTCCTTCGTCGCCGAAAGCTTCAGCGTCGGGTGGTCCCGCTCGATCCGGTCGATGTCCCATTGCAGCCGGGTGAGATAGACGATGTCGCCGTCATGGTCGTGGGCGATATGGCCCTTGTTGGCGTTCGCGAATTTCTCGACATCCGCCTTCGGCCCCGTGACCCAGCGGGCGGAGGTGAATTGCGACGGCTCGAAACGGACGGGGAGCGAGTATTCGATCTCGATCCGGCTCGCCAGCACGTCGAATTGCAGGGGGCCGACGACGCCGACGATGAAGCCCGAGCCGATGGCGGGCTTGAAGACCTTGGCTGCGCCTTCCTCGGCGAACTGCATCAGCGCCTTTTCGAGGTGCTTGGCCTTCATCGGATCGCCCGCGCGCACGGTTTGCAGAAGCTCCGGCGCGAAGGAGGGGATGCCGGTGAAGTGCAGCGCCTCGCCCTCGGTCAGCGCGTCGCCGATCCGGAGCTGGCCGTGGTTCGGGATGCCGATGATGTCGCCGGCCCAGGCCTCCTCGGCGAGTTCCCGATCGGCGGCGAGGAAGAGCACCGGGTTGGAGATCGCCATCGGTTTCTTCGACCGGACATGGAGAAGCTTCATCCCCCGCTCGAAATGGCCCGAGGCGAGGCGGACGAAGGCCACCCGGTCGCGATGCTTGGGGTCCATGTTGGCCTGGACCTTGAAGACGAAACCCGCGACCGTGTCCTCCTCCGGCGCGATCTGGCGTTCGGCGGCCTTCTGGACCTGCGGCTCGGGCCCGTATTCGCCGATGCCCGACATCAGTTCCTTGACCCCGAAGGAGTTGATCGCCGAGCCGAACCAGATCGGCGTCAGATGCCCTTCGAGGAAGGACCGGCTGTCGAAGCCGGGCAGAAGCGCGCGCGCCATTTCCAGCTCCTCGCGGAGCCTGGAAAGCTGGGCGGCGGGGATATGGTCGGCGAGTTTGGGATCATCGAGCCCGGCGATCTTGATCGACTCCGCCACCCGGTTGCGGTCGGCGCGGTCCATCAGTTCCAGCCGGTCGTGCAGGATGTCGTAGCAGCCGAGGAAATCGCGGCCCATGCCGATCGGCCAGGAGGCCGGCGTCACGTCGATGGCGAGGTTTTCCTGAATCTCGTCGATGATCTCGAACGTGTCGCGCGCCTCGCGGTCCATCTTGTTGCAGAAGGTCAGGATCGGAAGGTCGCGGAGCCGGCAGACCTCGAAGAGCTTGCGGGTCTGGCTTTCGACGCCCTTCGCCCCGTCGATGACCATGATCGCGGCATCGACGGCCGTGAGCGTCCGGTAGGTATCCTCGGAAAAATCGCTGTGGCCGGGCGTGTCGACGAGGTTGAAGCGGTATGGCCCGAAATCGAAGGACATGGCCGAGGCCGAGACCGAGATGCCGCGGTCCTGCTCGAGCTTCATGAAGTCCGAGCGCGTCCGCCGTGCCTCGCCTTTCGCCCGCACCTGACCGGCCATCTGGATCGCGCCGCCGAAGAGCAGGAACTTCTCGGTCAGCGTCGTCTTGCCCGCGTCCGGGTGCGAGATGATGGCGAAGGTCCGCCGCCGGGCGATCTCGGCGGGCAGGTCGGGGCGGTTGGGGACGGTCTGCAACATGGTCGCGATGTAGCGCGCCGTCATTCCGTTGGCAATAAGAGCGGGCGAGCGAGTATCACTCGCCCGCGATGTCTACCGGGGCTTTCTACATTGCGCATTGTCCCGGGTTTTGCTTTCCGACTGCTTCCGGCATCGCCGTAATGGAATATCAATGTCGCTGCTGACGCCAGGACGCTCGACGCGTCCGCGATCAGTGAGATCACTATCTCCTTTTCCGGGAGAACCCATCACGTCGTTTCTCTCTCTGCCAGCGCACTCCTTGTCGGCGCATCTTGCCGCGCAGAGGCATCAGGGGCGGTTCGGACACAAGCCACCGTTTCCAGTGGATGCGCCCGCTGCGGCATGGTCATCATGCAACGCGACCAGTGCTGGCGTTGTTTCGTCGATCGTTCTTGTCTGTGCGGCTGTCGTTATCCCCTCGGCCGCCGGAAGAGCGCCTCGCGCGCCGCATCGTCGAGCATCTCGCGCCCGGCCTCGGTGCCGAAATGCTGGCTCTGGCTGAGGCCGGGGAAACGCGCCTTCACCTCCTCGGCGAGGTCCGCGGGCATGAGGCTGACCGTCGCCTCGTTCACCATCAGGCTTTCGGCCGGAATCCCCTCGGCATAGATGATCTCGTGCCGGTCGAAGACGAGGCTGTAATAGTCGACGAACCCGCCCTCGCGCCGCGTGACCGCCTCGCCGTCCACGAGGTGCTTGGCCTGGACCAGAAGCTCGGCCGTGCCGCCGAGCCGGTTCTTTCCGCGCTGGTAGATGAAGACCCGGTGATGCGGGCTGACGACGAGGTCGGTCTCGTTGCCGAGCGTGCCGGCCGCGATCACCACCGGCGCGAAGGCGCCCTTGGCGCGCAGCGTCGCCTTGCCGATCCAGCGGATCTCCTGCGGGCCGTGATCGCGGGTCAGGACCCGGTCGCCGGGCTCAAGCGCCTCGATCGGGCGCTGGGCGCCGCCGGGCAGCGTGATCATCGTGCCCGCGGCGAAGGAGACGCAGACGATATCGGCGATGCGGATATCGCCGATATCGTCGCGCGCGGTGATCAGCGTGTAGTCGAGCCGCGGCGCGATGGGCGACAGCGGGATGGCGAAATCCTCGGCTGTCCCGTCGTGGCGGACGACCAGCACCTCCACCCGGTCGCCATCCGGCGCCATCAGCGTCAGGACGGAGAGGAGGGCGATCCGGTCGCCGGGCCGGCCGATCTCGGACCCCTCTGCGAGCCTCTGGGCCTGCCGGTCGCCTTCCACGGGCGCGAGCATCAGCCTGAGCGAGGGCGCCGCGCGGTCGAGCCGGTAGACATCGCCCGGCTCCACCAGCCCCGCCTCGGCGATCGGATCGCCGAGATTGGCCCCGCTCGCGACGCGGAGCGCGTGCGCAGGGTAGGCATGCGCCGCATGGGCGGGCAGCATCTCGGTCCGGTTCGGCATCTTTCGCCCTTCGACTGCGGGCGGCGAGGGTCCGCCCGCGTCCCGCTTAGCAAAGGCCTGGCTGCACCGTCAACGCAGAGGGACGGCCGGACCGGCCATTCGGGGTGGCGCGCGGCCGGGCATCGGCTATTCTGGCCGCCGATTTCAAGGAGAGGACACGATGGATCTGGGACTTCGGGGCAAGAGGGCGCTGGTCTGCGCCTCGTCGAAGGGGCTCGGCCGCGGCTGCGCCGGGGCGCTGGCGGCGGCGGGGGTCGATCTGGTGCTGAACGCCCGCGGGGCCGAGGCGCTGGCGGCGACGGCGGCGGCGCTGCGCGCCGCGCACGGGGTCAGGGTGACGGAGGTCGCGGCCGACATCACGACCGAGGCGGGAAGGGCCGAGGTGCTGGCCGCCGCGGGCGGCGTCGACATCCTCGTCACCAATGCCGGCGGGCCGCCGCCCGGCCTCTGGTCCGACTGGGAGCGTGAGGATTTCATCCGCGCCCTCGACGCCAACATGCTGACGCCGATCGCCCTGATGAAGGCGCTCCTGCCGGGAATGATGGAGCGGGGCTGGGGCCGGGTCGTGAACATCACCTCGCATTCGGTGAAATCGCCGATCGCCCAGCTCGGACTCTCCAACGCCGCCCGCGCCGGGCTGACGGGCTATGTCGCCGGCACCGCGCGGCAGGTGGCCCATGCGGGCGTCACCATCAACAACCTCCTGCCCGGCATCCACGCGACCGACCGCGCGGACGCACTCGATGCCGGGGTCGCCAAGGCGCAAGGCATCACGCTCGACGAGGCGCGGGCGAACCGCGCCGCCACCATCCCCGCCGGCCGCTTCGGCACGGCGGAGGAATTCGGCGCCGCCTGTGCCTTCCTCTGCTCGGTCCATGCCGGCTTCATCGTCGGCCAGAACATCCTCCTCGACGGCGGCGCGATGAATTCGACGTTCTGACCCTTTCATTGTGGCCGAAATACCTCGGGGGACGTTCATTGGTTCGATGAACCAATGAACGGTGGGGGCAGCGCCCCCGGCGGATCGGCCAAGGCGGAGCCGGGGCCGATTGCCCGCCGCGCTTGCGGGCCGATGACGGGGCTGCTATCCGGGTCCAAACCCGACGAATTCGCTCGGGGAAGGGGATCACCGGACTTGACCGCCACGCCGCCACGCCTCGAGGTCCAGAACCTGATCCGCCGTTTCGACGGGCGGACGGTGGTCGGCGACGTGTCGCTGACGATCGAGGCGGGGCAGGTCACCTGCCTTCTCGGCCCCTCGGGCTGCGGCAAGTCGACGACGCTCCGGATCATCGCCGGCGTCGACATGCAGGACGAGGGCCGCATCTATGTCGACGGCGCGCTGGTCTGCGACACGGTCTTCCGCGTGCCGCCCGAACGCCGCCATATCGGGCTCATGTTCCAGGACTTCGCGCTCTTTCCGCATCTCTCGGTCGAGGAGAACATCGCCTTCGGCCTGCCGCGCGGGCAGGAAACCCGGGTCCGGCGGGTCGCCGAGCTTCTCGAGCGGGTCTCGCTCGCCGGGTTCGGGCCGAAGTTCCCGCATGAGCTTTCCGGCGGCGAGCAGCAGCGCGTGGCGCTCGCCCGCGCGCTCGCGCCGCGACCGCGCATCCTGTTGATGGACGAGCCGTTCTCGGGTCTCGACGAACGGCTCCGCGACGGCATCCGTGACGACACGCTGGCGCTTCTGAAGGAAGAGGGCGCGGCGGTCCTTCTCGTCACCCACGAGCCGCACGAGGCGATGCGCATGGCCGACGAGATCGCGCTGATGCGCGCCGGCCGGATCGTGCAGCGCGGCGCGCCCTACAACATCTACAACGCGCCCGTGGACCGCGAGGCGGCGGCCTTCTTCTCGGATATCAACATCCTGCGCGGCGAGGTTCGGGGCGCCCTGACGCAGACCCCCTTCGGCGAATTCCTCGCCCCCGGCGTCCCGGACGGGACCGAGGTGGAGATCGTGATCCGCCCCCAGCACCTCAAGATCGACTTCGACCGCGCCGGGCGCGGCCCCAATCCGACGCCCGAGGACGGAACGCCCGCGCGCGCCGCCGTCGCGCGGTCGCGGTTCATGGGCCGCGAAAGCCTCGTCGAGTTCCGCATGGATGCCGGCGGCGAGATTCTCAAGGCGACGGTGCCGGGAGTGTTCCTGCCGAAGCCCGGAACGGTGATGTGGCTGATGATCCGCCGCGACCGCTGTTTCGTCTTTCCCAGGCGCTGAGAACTTCTATTGCCCGCCGGTCCGCGCCGCCCGTCCGCCGCGCCGCTGGCGCAGGCGCGGGGCGCGGGACGGAAGCTCCGCCATGATCGCGCGGCGCGCTTCGGGCGTCATCCGCCCCCAGCCCGCGATCTCGTCGATGGACCGGTAGCAGCCGATGCAGATCCGCTCCGTCGGGTGGATGGCGCAGAGCTTGATGCAGGGACTGTCGATTTCCTGCCGCTTCCAGACCTCGTCGCTCATACGCTTCGCCCCAGGTGCCCGATCCGGTCGAGCGCGCCTTGCAGAATATAGCCCGCCGCGACATGGTCGATCACCTCGGAGCGACGCTTGCGGGTCGTATCCGCCTCAAGAAGCGCCCTTTCGGCGGCGACAGTAGAGAGGCGCTCGTCCCAGTAGCCGATCGGCAGGTCGGTCAGCCGCGTCAGGTTGCGGGCGAAGGCGCGGGTCGACTGGCAGCGCGGGCCTTCGCTGCCGTCCATGTTGAACGGCATTCCCAGCACCAGCCCGCCGATCTCGCGCTTGGCGCAGATTGCCAGCAAGGCCTCGGCATCGGCGGTGAACTTCGTCCGCCGGATCGTCTCCAGCGGGGTCGCCACCGACAGCCGGCGGTCGGAGACCGCGACGCCGATGGTCCTGGTGCCGAGGTCGAGCCCGGCCAGCGCCCGGTCGCGGGGCAGGGCCTCCGCGAAGGCCTCGACCGTCTCGAAGATCACTCCGCCACCCCGGCCTGTCCGGCTGCGGCACGGACGGTCGCAAGCCCGGCCTCGTTGCCGGCAAAGACCGTCTGCGCCTCGGCCCAGATCTTCGCCGCGCGTTCGGCATCGCCAAGCACACCGAGCGAGGAAATCAGCCGTGCCCAGTCCTCGGGCGGTCCGCCTTCGGTCGCGAGCCGGTCGGAGAGCCGGTCGACCATCGAGCGGATCATGTCCTGGCGGTCCTCGGCGCTCATCTCGGCCGCCGCGGCGACGTCCGCCGCGTCAGGCCCCGGCCCAGCTCCGGGTGCGGGCGGGGGCGCGTAGTCCACCCCGGCCGCCGCCGCGAGCATGCCGATCCGGGAGCGGATCGGGGCGATCCAGGGCGCATCTTCCGGCCCCTCCTCCAACAGCCCCCGCCAGAAGCGGAAGGCGAGGTCCGGTCGCCCGGTCTGCGCCCACATCAGCCCCATGTAGAACCGCGCGGTGCCGTTCTTCGGATCGCGTTCGAGCGCGGAGGCCAGCGCCTGTTCCGCCTCGGGCGAGACATAGCCACCGGTGGCAATGATGTAGCTGTCGGCCAGTGCCGCGTAGTCCGTGGCCGTCGCCGCGTCGCCGGCCAGCGCGATGACCCGTGCCTGCGCCTCGGCCGCCGCCGCGAAATTGCCCAGCACCGCCTCGTTCCGCGCCAGAAGCCGCTGGCCGGCGATGTCGTCGGGATTTGCCGCGACCGCATCCCTGAGCCGCTCCATCAGGGTGGCATAGTCCGGATCCGGCTCCGGGCGCTCCGGCAGCACCGCCTCTGCCATCGCCTCGGCCTGCGACGGGCGCTCGGCGCGGAAGGTTTCGGCCCGGGCCAGACGTTCGGACATCGGCAGGTCGGGATAGCCCGGCGCGCCGAGGCCCCGCACATAGAGCGGGCTGCGGCTGGTATCTTCTTTCAGAGTTACCGGGACTGACCAATCATCGTCAGCGGAACCAACTGTGAGTACGTAGTTGCTTTCAAAGAGCCAAAACAGGGGCGCAGTGCCGGTGTAGAGGAGGAAACCACCGCCAATGGCGATCCCAATGAGCGCAAGCGGCAGTGCTACCCCACCCTGTTCGGTCGCAGCCGCATCCGGACCGGCGCGATCAGCCTCGATCAGCCGGCGCGACACCTCGATCCGGGTGCGCTCGG
>WOZM01000116.1:0-9218 GCA_011620265.1 Paracoccaceae bacterium | reverse complement strand
CCGGCGCGATCAGCCTCGATCAGCCGGCGCGACACCTCGATCCGGGTGCGCTCGGCCTCGGTCTCGCTGATCACGTCGCGGGCGAGGTCACGGTCGATCGCCGCCAGCTGGTCGCGGTAGACCTGCATGTCGGCATTGACCTCGGGCCGCGCCGCGCCGCCCTTGAGCACCGCGCGCGCCAGAACCGCGCCGATCAGCGCCGCGAGCGCCAGTGAGAAGGTCCAGAACAGCATCGCATCCCCGTTTCTGCCGTCTCACTTAAGCCTTTCGCCCCCGGCGGGGAAGGCCAAAGCCCGGCACGATCGGGGTCGCTTTGTCGCAGATCGGCGCCAATGTCGCATTTTTCCCCAGAACGACGCTTGCCAGACGGTTGCCAATCGCGGGACGTTCCATCAAGCGGCGAGGGGGGCCGCTTCGCGCCGGAAAGGGATTCGACATGGCCATGAAACGCTATTCCGTCTTCGCCATCGCGCGCGAGGCGATGAGCTACCACATGGGCTGGGAACGGGCCTGGCGCTCGCCCGCGCCGAAGCGCAAATACGACGCGGTGATCGTCGGCGCCGGCGGCCACGGCCTCGCCACCGCCTATTACCTCGGCAAGAACCACGGCCTGACCAATGTCGCGATCATCGAGAAGGGCTGGCTCGGCGGCGGCAATACCGGGCGCAACACCACGATCATCCGCTCGAACTACCTGCAGGACCCTTCGGCCGCGATCTACGAAAAGGCCCGCTCGCTCTACGAGACGATGTCTCAGGACCTGAACTACAACGTCATGTTCTCCCCCCGCGGGCTTCTGATGCTCGGCCAGACCGAGCATGAGGTCCGGGGCTACAAGCGCACGGTCTATGCCAACAACCTGCAAGGGGTCTCGACCGAATGGATCTCGCCCCGGCGGGTGAAGGAACTGGTGCCGATCATCAATATCGACGGTCCGCGCTATCCGGTCCTCGGCGCGCTCTACCAGGCGCGGGGCGGCACCGCGCGGCACGATGCCGTCGCCTGGGGCTATGCGCGCGCCTGTAGCGCGATGGGCATGGACGTGATCCAGCAATGCGAAGTGACGGGTGTGCGGACCGAGGCTGGCCGCGTCATCGGCATCGACACCACCAGGGGGGCCATCGACTGCGACAAGCTCGGCATGGTTGTTGCAGGGCATTCCTCGGTTCTGGCCGAAATGGCCGGCTTCCGCCTGCCGATCGAGAGCCTCGCGCTTCAGGCGCTGGTCTCCGAACCGATCAAGCCCTGCATGGACGTGGTCGTCATGGCCAACACCGTGCATGGCTACATGAGCCAGTCCGACAAGGGCGAGATGGTGATCGGCGGCGGCACCGACGGGTTCAACAACTACACCCAGCGCGGCAGCTTCCACCATATCGAGGAAACCGTCCGCGCCCTGATCGAAACCTTCCCGATGATCTCGCGCCTGAAGATGCTGCGCCAGTGGGGCGGCATCGTCGACATGACCGGCGACCGCTCGCCGCTGATCTCCAAGACCCCGGTCGAGGGCATCTTCGTCAATTGCGGCTGGGGCACCGGCGGCTTCAAGGCGATCCCCGGCTCGGGCTGGGCGATGGCTGAGCTGATGGCGCGGGGGGCCTCGCCGCTCGCCGAGGAATTCTCCATGTACCGCTTCCGCGAGGGCAAGTTCATCGACGAAAGCGTCGCGGCAGGGGTGGCGCACTGATGCCCATTCATCTTGCCAGAAATATCCCGGGGGTCCGGGGGCAGCGCCCCCGGCCGGCTTCCATGAGGACACCGACATGCTGATCCTTGAATGCCCCTGTTGCGGCGTGAAGGCCGAGGAAACCGAGCTCACGCCCGGCGGCGAGGCGCATCTGAAGCGCTGCGGGCCGGGTTCGACCGACGACGAGTTCGACGGCTACATGTTCGCGCGGGCGAACCCCAGGGGCGTGCATTTCGAACGCTGGCGCCACGCCTATGGCTGCGGCAAATGGTTCCTCGCCGCCCGCTGCACCGCGACGCTCGAGGTCTTCGGCACCTACCCCGCGCAGTCGAAGCAGCCGCCCGCCGAGCTGCAGGCGAAGATCAAGGCCAGGCGGCCGGGCTGGGAGGGTTGGACATGAGCACGCGTCTGCCGAAGGGCGGCCGTCTGATCGACCGCACCAAACCGCTCTCCTTCAGCTTCAACGGCAAGCGGATGCAGGGGTTCGAGGGCGACACCCTCGCCTCGGCGCTCCTCGGCCAGAACCAGATGATGGTCGGCCGCTCGTTCAAGTATCACCGTCCGCGCGGCCTGATCGCGAGCGGCGCGGAAGAGCCGAACGGCCTCGTCGGCCTCGGGCAGGGCGGCCGGTTCGAGCCGAACCAGCGCCTGACCACGACCGAGCTTTTCGAGGGCGCGGTGACGGCGAGCCAGAACCACTGGCCGAGCCTCGACTTCGACTTGGGCGCCATCAACGACCGCTTCGCGCGCTTCCTGCCCGGCGGCTTCTACTACAAGACCTTCATGTTCCCGCGCTTCGCCTGGAAGCATGTCTTCGAGCCGTTCATCCGCCAGTCCGCCGGGCTTGGCCGCGTGCCGCAGGCGCGCGACGAGGACCGCTACGAATACGCCTATGCCTTCGCCGATCTGGTGATCGTCGGCGGCGGCATCGCCGGGCTGGCCGCCGCGCTCGCCGCCGGCAGACAGGGCAAGCGCGTCTGGCTGATCGAGCAGAGCGCCCATTGGGGCGGACGGGCTGTGGTGGACGGGGTGCAGATCGAGGGGCTCGAGGCCTCCGATTGGGTGAAGGAAACCGTTGAAACCCTTGAGGGCATGGAGAATGTCACGCTGCGTACCCGGACGATGGCGTCGGGCCTTTACGACCACGGCTACCTCCTGATGTATGAACGCGTCGCCGACCACAGGCCCGGCGACGGCCGTCCGCGCCACCGGCTCTGGCGGATGCGCGCGGGCCACGTCATCACCGCGACCGGCGCCATCGAGCGGCCGCTCTCCTTCGCCGGCAACGACATTCCCGGCGTCATGCTGGCCGGGGCGGTGCGCGACTATGTCGTCAACTGGGCCGTCAGCCCCGGCGACCGCACGGTGATCGTGACCAACAACGACGACGCCTACCGCACGGCGCTGGCGCTTCTCGACGCGGGCCTCGTCGTGCCGGCGATCATCGACGCGCGGCCCGCGGCGACGGGCGCGCTGCCCGCTGAGGCAAGGGCCCGCGGCCTGCGGGTGATCGAGGGATACGGGATCGGACACGTCAAGGGATCGAAACGGGTTACAGGCGTTTCCTTGTGCGTCCAGGCGGGCGAGGGCGCGGAGCTGGAGACCATCGCTTGCGATGCCGTCGCGATGTCTGGCGGCTGGTCGCCGGTCGTGCATCTCTGGTCCCATTGCGGCGGCAAGCTGATCTGGGACGAGGCGCAGGCGATGTTCCGCCCCGACGCCAAGCGCCCCGCCACCGGCGCGGACGGTGCGGCGATGGTGACGGCCGTGGGGTCCGCCAACGGCATCCTCAACGCCCATGAGGTTCTCGCCGACGCCCACAGGGCCGCCGGCGGCAAGGGCACAGCGCCGGGCGCGGTCTGCGGCGAGGAATCGCCGATGCTGCCGGTCTGGATCATGCCGCAGGGCGCCGGTCCGGCGCTCCGGATGAAGATGTGGCTCGATCCACAGAACGACGTGAAGGTCTCCGACGTGCAGCTTGCCGCACGCGAGGGCTACGAGAGCGTCGAGCACACCAAGCGCTACACCACGCTCGGCATGGCGACGGATCAGGGAAAGATCAGTAATATCAACGGTCTTGCCGTTCTTTCTGATGCGCTGAACCGGGGCATTCCGGAAACCGGCACCACGACCTTCCGTCCGCCCTACACGCCGATCTCGATGGGCGCCATCGCCGGCGAGGCGCGGGGCGGGATCTTCCAGCCCTTGCGCAAGACGCCGATGCATGACTGGCACGAGACCCACGGCGCCCATTGGGAGCCGGTCGGCCAATGGCGCCGGCCCTATTGCTTCCTCCGCCACGGCGAGGGCATCCACGACGCGGTCAACCGCGAGATCCGCAACACCCGCAACGCGGTCGGCCTGCTCGATGCCTCGACGCTCGGCAAGATCCTCGTCAAGGGGCCGGATGCGGGCCGCTTCCTCGACATGCTCTACACCAACATGATGTCGACCCTGCCGGTCGGCAAATGCCGCTACGGCCTCATGTGCAACGAGAACGGCTTCCTTTCGGATGACGGCGTCGTCGTGCGGCTGAGCGAGGACAGCTGGCTCTGCCACACCACGACCGGCGGCGCCGAGCGTATCCATGGCTGGATGGAAGACTGGCTGCAATGCGAGTGGTGGGACTGGAAGGTCTATACCGCGAACCTTACCGAGGAATATGCCCAGGTGGCAATTGCGGGCCCCAACGCCCGGAAGCTCCTCGAAAAACTCGGCGGGATGGATGTGTCGAAGGAGGCCTTCCCGGCGATGGAATGGCGCGAGGGCACGCTTGGCGGCGTCCGCGCGCGGATCTACCGGATCTCGTTCTCGGGTGAACTCAGCTACGAAGTCGCGGTCCCGGCATCGGAAGGCCGCGCCTTCTGGGACGCGCTCCTCGCGGCCGGCGAGGAATTCGGCGTGATGCCCTACGGCACCGAGGCGATGCACATCATGCGCGCCGAGAAGGGCTTCATCATGATCGGCGACGAGACCGACGGCACGGTGATCCCGCAGGACCTGAACCTTCAGTGGGCGATCTCGAAGAAGAAGGACGACTACCTCGGCAAGCGCGCGCAGGAACGCTCGTTCATGGCGAGCCCGGAGCGCTGGAAGCTCGTCGGGCTGGAATCACTCGACGGCGGCGTGATCCCCGATGGCGCCTATGCGGTGGCCGAGGGACACAACGCCAACGGCCAGCGCAATACGCAAGGTCGCGTCACCTCCACCTATTTCTCGCCGACGCTCGGCAAGGGCATCGCGATGGGGCTGGTGAAGCACGGGCCCGACCGGATGGGCGAGGTGCTCGACTTCCCGGTCGACAATGGCAAGGTCGTCAAGGCGCGGATCGTCGATCCGGTCTTCTACGACAAGGAAGGGGAGAAGCAGAATGTCTAGGGCAGTCAGCGCCTTGGAAGGCGCTTCTCATAAAGGGTTTGTCGAGGTCGCGGAAGCGGGACTCGTCGGCATGATCACGCTGCGCGGCGATCTCTCCTCGGCGAAGATGAAGGCGGCGGTGAAGGCCGCGACCGGCACCGCGATCCCGGCCCCGCGCCGGATCGTGACCGAAGGCGACAGGGCCGCGGCCTGGATGTCGCCGGACGAGCTTCTGATCCTCGTGCCCTATGCCGAGGCCCCGGCGACCGTCGCGGCGCTCGACGCGGCGCTGGCGGGCGAACATCACCTCGCCGCCGATGTCTCCGATGCCCGCGCGGTCTTCAGGGTCCGGGGCGCGAAGGCGGACGAGGCGCTGATGAAGCTCTGCCCGGTCGATTTCGCGACGCTGGAGGCGGGCGAGATCCGCCGCACCCGCGCCGCGCAGGTCGCCGCCGCCTTCTGGAGATCGGCGGGGGACGAATTCACCCTCGTCTCGTTCCGCTCCGTCGCCGGCTACGTCATGGGACTTCTCGAGGTTTCCTCGCGGACCGGGTCGGAACTCTTCCCGGCCTGACCTTCTTCTGTTCGAAAATACCTCGGGGGTCCGGGGGCAGCGCCCCCGGGGCCGTGCCGCGGGCGCACCGGCCCCTTGACCTTCGGAACCTGAACGCGCTTATAAGTGTTAGGCTTTCCCAAGGCGCGAAAGGAATTGACCCATGGCCTTCACCCTTCCCGATCTTCCCTATGCCCATGACGCGCTCGCGTCTCTTGGCATGTCGAAGGAAACCCTCGAATATCACCACGACCTTCACCACAAGGCCTATGTCGACAACGGCAACAAGCTGATCGCCGGCACCGAGTGGGAGGGCAAGTCGCTCGAAGACATCGTGCGCGGCACCTACAAGGCCGGCGCCGTCGCCCAGAACGGCATCTTCAACAATGCCTCGCAGCACTGGAACCACGCCCAGTTCTGGGAGATGATGGGGCCGGGCGAGAACAAGAAGATGCCGGGCGCGCTGGAAAAGGCGATCAAGGACGCTTTCGGCTCGGTCGAGAAGTTCAAGGAAGAGTTCGCCGCCGCCGGGGCGGGCCAGTTCGGTTCGGGCTGGGCCTGGCTCGTCAAGGACAAGGACGGCAGCCTCAAGGTCACCAAGACCGAGAACGGCGTGAACCCCTTGTGCTTCGGCCAGACCGCGCTGCTCGGCTGCGATGTGTGGGAGCACAGCTATTACATCGACTTCCGCAACAAGCGGCCGGCCTATCTCACCAACTTCCTCGACAAGCTGGTGAACTGGGAAAACGTCGCCTCGCGGCTCTGACCGCGGAATCCGGGCAGGGGCGCGCGCCACCGGAGGCGACACTACGGCAGGCGCGGGCGACTCCACGCCGGACACGGTGCGGGTGCCCCGATGGGTCGCCTTTCTCGTGCTGTCCTGGAGCGCTGTCGGGGCGCTTATCTGGGCGGCCCGCGCTGCCGGCGCCTGGCCGCCCTGGTTTCTGCTGGCGCTCCTCGTGGGACTGTCGGTCCCGATCTATTTCTTCGGAACCTGGCGCGCTTCACTCCGGCGGGCGCATGAGTTGCGGCTCTTCCGCGATGGCGGCCGACTGAGGCCGCTTCTCGGCCGCCCCTTGCTCCGAACAGTGGTCTGGCTCGCGGTCGCGCCCGCGCTGGCGCTCGCCGTCTTCGTCGCCGCCGCGGGGGCGAACCGGCCGGCCGCGGTCGCGCTTCTGGTCCCGCCGGCCCTCTGCCTCCTGTTCCTTCTCGCCGACCGGGCGCTCAGGGCCGATGTGGCGGCCCCGCACCGCCGCGCGATGGCGCTTCGCACCGCGGTCTTCCTCGTGCCGATCCTGCTCGACGCCGGCGTCCAGCAGGTGCTCCGACTGGCGGCGTTCGATCTTCCGCCGGACGCGCGCATCAGGGTCGTCGCAAGCGCCGCGCTGGACGGCCTCGCCCTTCCGGCTACCGCCGTCGTGGTGACCAGTTCCGGCGAACGGACGGCGGCGAGTGCCGCCGCCGGGGGCCTCGTCGCGGCGCTCGTGGTCAAGAAGGTCGCGGCCAAGGGCACGCTGAAGCTCGCCGCGAAAGCCGTCGCGAAGGTGGCGGCATCCAAGGCGGCCGGCACCTCGGGCGGCGCGGGGGCGGGGGCCTTGGCCGGTGCCGCCATCGGCTCCGCCGTCCCGGTCATCGGCACCGCGGCGGGCGCGGTCGTGGGGGGCATCATCGGCGGCCTCGCGGTCGGGGTCGGCGTTGACTACCTCATGCTGCAACTCGAGGAAGCCTGGTCTCGCGCCGCGTTCCGTCAGCAGATCCTTGACGCCATAGAGGCGCAGCGCGCCGCGTTCCTGGCAAGGCTCGCGCCGGAGAGATGACGGGGCTGGCATGCAAGCCCGGCTTGTCTGCGGACGGCTGTCCGCTTTGACCGTCATGCATTGGCTTGATAGGTGTCTCGGAGTTGAGACGCAAATAGCCCGGAAGCCCGAACATCCGATGACCTTGAATGCGACCGCCGGCATGGCGCAGCGGGCCTTGCTCCCTTGATCTCCCGGCGCGGTGTCCTCAAGGGCCTGCTCGGTGCCTTTCTGGCAGGCATTTTCGCGTCGGCCTACGGGTTCTTCATCGAGCCTGCCTTGCGGCTGAGGGTGAAGCGCTGGCGGATCGCGCCGGCGAACTGGACGGCGGGGCCGCTCAGGATCGCCGTCGTCGCCGACCTCCATATGGGCGAGCCCTTCGTGACGCTGAAACGGCTGGAACAGGTCGTGGCGCGCACCAATGCGCTTGGGGCGGACCTCATCGTCGTCCTCGGCGATCTGGAGGCGGGCCACCGCTTCGTCACAAGGAAGGTGTCGATGGAGGCGACGGTGGCGGTGCTGGCGCGGCTCGCCGCGCCCATGGGCGTCCACGCCATCCTCGGCAATCACGACTGGTGGCACGACCGCGCCGCGCAGGCACGGGGCGGGGGGCCGAACCGGATCGCGGGTCTGCTGCGCGCCGCCGGTATTCCGGTCCTGCAGAACGATGCGGTGAAGCTTGGTGACGGGTCGGCGACGGGGGCCTTCTGGCTCGCCGGGCTCGAGGACCAACTGGCGATCGGCATCGGCGAGATGATCTTTCGCGGGCTTCACGACCTGCCCGGCACGCTCGGCAAGCTCACCGACGATGCGCCGGCGATCCTGCTCGCGCATGAACCGGACATCTTTCCCAATGTCCCCGACCGCATCGCGCTGACCCTCTCGGGCCATACCCATGGCGGGCAGGTGCGGCTTTTCGGCTGGTCGCCCGTCGTTCCTTCCGAATACGGCAACCGCTTTGCCTACGGCCATGTCCGCGAGGGCGGGCGCGACCTTGTCGTGTCGGGCGGAATCGGCTGTTCGATCCTGCCGGTGCGGTTCGGCGTGGTGCCGGAGATCACGCTGGTGGAGATCGCGGTCTGAGGGCAGGGCGCCCCCGAAGGGGCGCCCGCCTGGTATCAGCGGTTCTCGAGGCAGACGCCTTCGATGTCGGAAGCCGGCCAGTGGTTGGAGCCGCTGCTGACGATCGTGCGGTCCCGGACATGGATGCGGACGTTGTAGCCAAAGGGCTCCATCCCGGTCGTGTCCAGTTCCCAGTTGCCCGAGGCGCCGTTGGTGTTGAGCGACAGGCCCGCATAGCTGATCGAGACCGAGGAGTTCCCGCCCGGGAACGGAGGTGCGAAGAACGCCCCCGGCGCGGCCGAGGTGATGACCATCGTGCCGCCTGCCGCCTCCGGCATCGGCGAGGCGATCTCGATATCGGCCTGCGGGCCGGTATTGTCGAAGCGCACATATTCCTGGCTGCCGTCGGTGCAGGCGTCGCCGCCATAGCCGGTCTGCTGCTTGACCCGGACGATGGCGGTCAGGATCTCGGTGTCGGGGTTGTCGCCGAGGCAGGTCAACGCCTCGAAACTGGTATCCCCGACCTTCTTCAGGACCGCCTTGGGGATGCCGTCGAGCTTCAGCTCGGTCAGATTGCCGAAATAGTTCGGGTTGGCGATCGGATGGAATTTCGCGGCGTGGCGGAGGGCCACGTCCTTTTCGGGGGCTGTCATGGTCAATCTCCCTGCAAACATTTTGAAATAAAGATAAAAAACCCGTCCACTCATTACGGGACGAGGCATGAGCCCAGGCCAGACTCGCGCAGAGACAGACTCGCGCAGAG
>WOZM01000071.1:16826-34787 GCA_011620265.1 Paracoccaceae bacterium | reverse complement strand
CCTGCCGCCTCACCCGTGCTAGGGCTGAACGACGGTCAGCCCCAAAAGCCGCCAGCTCTGCATCCCGCCGCGATAGTAGCGGATGCGCTCGGCCGGATAGCCGACGCCGATCATCACCCGGATCGCCGAGGGCGACTGCCCGCACCAGAGCCCGTTGCAGAAGAGCGCGACCTCCTTCGCCCCGGTGCAATCCCAGCCGTCGAAATCCGGCTCGCAGCCGAGATCGCCGAGCCGGTCTGCGATCTCGGTATAGGGAATGTTGATCGCGCCGGGGATCGTGCCGCCCTCGAACCAGTCGGGGGTGCGGCTGTCGATCACCTCCGCCGCGCCGGTTTCGAGAAGGTCGAGCAGCTCCAGCTCGCCGATCGGGGTGACGCCCTCTGCCGGGACCATCGGCTGGATGCAGAACGGCGGACAATCGCGCGATATCCTGGCCCAGTCACCCTCCAGCACCGCGTCGGGGTTCTGGTCGCGGCGGATCTCCACCGGGCCATCCGGGGTCTGGACGGTCACGACCGGACGGTCGGGTGCAATCCCCACCCTGATCTCCTCCGCCGTCGCCCCCGCCGCCGCGAGAAGCAGGACCATCACCGTGAACAACCGTCCGAACAACATGAATTCCTCCATTCATATCTGTCCATGTCACCACCATCCTTGCCCGCCCCGCGCCATGACGCAAGCCGCCTGTCCCTTGACTCGCCCCCGACGAGCGCGTAGAGCGCCCCCGATCCGGTAGCCGTGAGTGCTTCCGGTCCCCGAAGGTCAGGGGATCGCCATCCGTCAGCGCGTCGCGCCCACGGGTGCGTTTTGCGTTTGGGCTCCGGGGGCACTATCTCGGGGTCGAGGAAGTCAACCGGCCAAGGAGGGCCGCATATGTTCGAGAACCTGTCAGAACGCCTCGGAGGCGTCTTCGACCGGCTGACGAAACAGGGCGCCCTCTCCGAGGAGGACGTGAGGACCGCGCTGCGCGAGGTCCGCGTGGCGCTGCTCGAGGCCGACGTCTCGCTCCCGGTCGCGCGGGATTTCGTCAAGGCGGTCGAGGCGAAGGCCACCGGCCAGGCGGTGACGAAATCCGTCACGCCGGGCCAGCAGGTGGTGAAGATCGTCCATGACGCGCTTGTCGACGTGCTGCGCGGGCAGGACGACCCCGGCGCGCTGAAGATCGACAACCCGCCGGCGCCGATCCTGATGGTCGGCCTTCAGGGCGGCGGCAAGACGACGACGACCGCCAAGATCGCCAAACGGCTGAAGGAGCGCGAGAAGAAGCGCGTGCTCATGGCCTCGCTCGACACCAACCGGCCGGCGGCGATGGAGCAGCTTGCCATCCTCGGCACCCAGATCGGCGTCGATACGCTGCCCATCGTGAAGGGCGAAAGTGCGGTCCAGATCGCGAAGCGCGCCAAGCAGCAGGCGACACTTGGCGGCTACGACGTCTACATGCTCGACACCGCCGGGCGCCTGCAGATCGACGCCGTCCTGATGGACGAGGTCGCCGAGGTCGCCGCCGTGACGAAGCCGCGCGAGACGCTTCTGGTGGTCGACGGTCTCACCGGACAGGTCGCCGTCGAGGTCGCCGAGGAATTCGACGCGAAGGTCGGCATCACCGGCGTGGTCCTCACCCGGATGGACGGCGACGGGCGCGGCGGCGCCGCGCTCTCGATGCGCGCCGTCACCGGCAAGCCGATCCGCTTCGTGGGCTTGGGCGAGAAGATGGATGCGCTCGAGACCTTCGAGCCCGAGCGCATCGCCGGCCGCATCCTCGGCATGGGCGACATCGTGGCGCTGGTCGAGAAGGCGCAGGAGACGCTCGAGGCCGAACAGGCCGAGCGCATGATGAAGCGCTTCCAGAAGGGTCTGTTCAACATGAACGACCTCAAGGGCCAGCTTGAACAGATGCTGAAGATGGGCGGCATGCAGGGGATCATGGGAATGATGCCGGGCATGGGCAAGCTGTCGAAACAGATGGACGACGCGGGCTTCGACGATTCTGTCCTGCGCCGCCAGATCGCACTCATCAACTCGATGACGAAGAAGGAGCGCGCGAACCCCGACCTCCTGCAGGCGAGCCGCAAGAAACGGATCGCGGCGGGCGCGGGGCTCGAAGTGTCCGAGCTCAACAAGCTTCTGAAGATGCACCGCCAGATGGCGGACATGATGAAGAAGATGGGCAAGATGGGCAAAGGCGGCATGCTCAAGCAGGCGATGAAGGGCATGATGGGCGGCAAGGGGCTCGGCGGCGGCATGCCCGACATGAATGACCCGAAGGCGATGGAAGAAGCGGCCAAGGCGATGGGCGCCAAGCTTCCCGGCGGCATGGGCGGCCTTCCGGGTGGCCTCGGCGGGCTCACCCTGCCGGGCGGGCTGTCCGGCCTCGGCGGGTTCGGGAAGAAGAAGTGACCGCCCCCACCCTCCAGACCGAGCGGTTGACGCTCCGCGCCCCGAGGCTCGCGGATTTCGAGCGCTGGGCGGAGTTCTTCGCCTCCGACCGGTCGCGCCACGAACGCGGGCCGCTCGACCGGATCGAAGGGTACAAGACCTGGGCCGCCGACGTGGCGCTCTGGACGCTGCGCGGCTACGGCCCCTTCGGCCTCGATGACCGCGCCACCGGGGACTATCTCGGCGAGGTCGGCATCTACCAGCCCGAGGGCTACCCCGGCCCCGAGCTTGGCTGGTTCGTCGTGCCCGAGGCCGAGGGCAAAGGCTACGCGGCCGAGGCCGCCCGCGCCCACGCCTTCCGCGACCTCGGCTGGACAACGGCCGTCAGTTATATCGACCCGGCGAACGCCCGCTCCATCGCGCTGGCCGAACGGCTCGGCGCGATCCGCAACGAGAAGGCCGCCCATCCCGGCGATGCCCCTTGCCTCGTCTACCGCCACCGGGCACCGGAGGCACGCGCATGACCCTGCCGTTTCTTCGTTGCCGAAATACCCACTTTCCCCTGCCCCCCGCGCGCGCGATGCCGGACGCGGGCCCGACCGATGCCAACCCCGAGGAGGACGCCCGCATGAGTGACCCGACGACCCTGGCCGCGTCCCTCCTGAAGGGGCACCGCGACTCGATCGACCGGCTCGACGCGATCCTCGTCTACACTCTGGCCGAGCGGTTCAAGCACACCCAGGCGGTGGGCCGGCTGAAGGCCGAGCACGACCTGCCGCCCTCCGACCCCGCGCGCGAGGCCGAGCAGATCGCCCGGCTCGAGAAACTCGCCAGGGAGGCCGATCTCGACCCGGTCTTCGCCAAGAAATTCCTGACCTTCGTGATCAGCGAAGTCATCAGGCATCACGAGAAACTGCAAAAATAACCAAGTAATAACAGGCACATGCCTGTTTCAAAGCCAGATATAGGAGATACTGACATGGCTATGAAGATCCGCCTCGCGCGCGGGGGCTCCAAGAAGCGCCCGTTCTATTCGATCGTCGCCGCCGACAGCCGCATGCCGCGCGACGGCCGCTTCATCGAGAAGCTCGGCACCTACAATCCGCTCCTGCCCAAGGATAGCGAGGACCGGGTGAAGATGAATATCGAGCGCGTGCAGCACTGGATCTCCCAGGGTGCCCAGCCGACCGACCGCATCGCCCGGATGCTCGAAGCCGCCGGCGTGAAGGAAAAGGCCAAGCGCGCCAACATGAAGAAGGCCGAGCCGGGCGAGAAGGCGAAGAAGCGCGCCGAGGAGAAGGCCGCGAAGGCCGCCAAGCCGGTCGAGGACGCCCCCGCCCCGGTCGCCGAGGCACCAGTCGAGGACGTCGCGGCCGAAGAAGCGGCGACCGAGTAAGGCCCGACGCAAAATGCCGATCGGCTTCTTCCTGCGTCGGATCATCACCGTCACGCTCTGTGCGGGGTCGTTCTGGCTCGGGCTGAAGGCCGACCGGCTGATCACTGCCAAACCGGCCGCCGCGACCGTGGCGGCTGAATGCCCGGAGGTGTCCGATGGCATCTGACCGCATCTGCGTCGGCGCCATTTCCGGCGCGTTCGGGGTCAAGGGCGAGGTGCGGCTGAAAAGCTTCTGCGCCGAGCCGGAGGCCATCGCCGCCTATGCGCCCCTGTGGACCGAGGACGGCAGCCGCAGCTTCACCGTGACGATCACCCGGTCGATTCCGGGCGGGCTTTCGGCGCGGCTTTCGGGCGTGGCGACCAAGGAGGCGGCGGATGCCCTGCGCGGCACCTCGCTCTTCGCCGACCGCTCGAAGCTGCCGAACCTGCCGGACGACGAATTCTATCATGCCGACCTGATCGGGCTCGACGTGCTCGATACCGGGGGGGCGAGGATCGGCACGGTCCGCGCCGTCTTCAACCACGGCGCCGGCGACATCCTCGAGATCTTCGCGCCGGGGCGGAAGACCGCGCTCCTCCTGCCCTTCACCAGGGCAATCGTGCCGACCGTCGATCTCACCGCCGGTCGGATCATCGTCGATCCGCCGGAGGAGACCGAGGCATGACCGACGCGGAAAAACCGAAATCCCACGGACGGCTCGCCATTTCCGCCTCGATCAAGCCGCGCGAACTGATGACGGCGACGCCGCGCATCAAGGGCGCCTGGTGCGCGAAGATCGTGACGCTCTTCCCCGAGGCCTTTCCGGGAACGCTGGGGTTATCCCTGACCGGCAAGGCCTTGCAGGAAGGGCTCTGGGCGCTGGAGACCATCGACCTTCGCCCCTTCGGCATCGGCAAGCACCGGAATGTCGATGACAACCCGGCCGGCGGCGGCGCCGGCATGGTGCTCCGCGCCGACGTGGTGGCCGCGGCGCTCGACGAAGCCGCCATCGGCACGCCGAAGGACCGCGCGCGCTGGCCGGTGATCTACCTGTCCCCGCGCGGCAAACCCTTCGATCAGGCCACCGCCCGCCGCTTGGCGCAAGCTGACGGCATCACCCTTCTCTGCGGCCGTTTCGAGGGCGTCGACCAGCGCGTGCTCGACCATTACGAGGTCGAGGAGATTTCGCTCGGCGACTTCGTCCTCACCGGCGGAGAGATTGCCGCACAGGCCTTGATCGACGCGACGGTAAGGCTTATACCCCGCGTGCTCGGGAATCAGGCGTCCACGGAGGAGGAATCCTTTTCCGATGGACTTCTGGAACACCCGCACTACACGAAACCCACCCTCTGGGAAGGCCGCGCGATACCGGAAGTGCTTCTGTCCGGACATCACGCGAAGATCGCCGACTGGAGGAGGGACGAGGCCGAAAGGCTGACCAAGGAACGTCGACCTGATCTCTGGCGGGCGTATGCGGCGAAAGCCGGTAGGGACCCGAAGGAAGACCGAGAGCTCTGAGGACGCGCACACCATCGCGGAGCCACCGCGAGCATAGGAAAGGATCACGCGATGAACCTGATCGCGCAACTCGAAGCCGAGCAGATCGCCGCGCTCGGCAAGTCCATCCCGGACTTCAAGGCGGGCGACACGGTCCGTGTCGGCTACAAGGTGACGGAAGGCACGCGGAGCCGCGTGCAGAACTACGAAGGCGTCTGCATCGCCCGCAAGGGTGGCGACGGGATTGCCGCCTCGTTCACCGTCCGCAAGATTTCCTTCGGCGAGGGCGTCGAGCGCGTCTTCCCGCTCTACTCGACCAACATCGATTCGATCGAGGTCGTGCGCCGCGGCCGTGTCCGCCGCGCCAAGCTCTACTACCTGCGCGACCGTCGCGGCAAATCCGCCCGGATCGCCGAAGTCACCAACTACAAGCCCAAAGCCGAAGCGTGAGGAGCGGGACCATGAGAAAAGACATTCACCCCGACTACCACATGATCGAGGTCAAGATGACCGACGGCAGCACCTTCAAGGTCCGCTCGACCTGGGGCAAGGAAGGCGACCAGATGTCGCTCGACATCGATCCCTCGGTGCACCCGGCCTGGACCGGCGGTTCGGCGAGGCTGATGGATACCGGCGGCCGCGTGTCGAAGTTCAAGAACAAGTACGCGGGCCTCGGATTCTGAGCCCGTTGCGCTTTCCAAGCGGAAGCGCACAACATATAGTAGAGGCGCGCTGGGGACGGCGCGCCTTTTGATTCCGTGAGACGGGGACAGTCACGTGGCGCATATCATCGTTGTCGGCAACGAGAAGGGCGGGTCCGGGAAATCGACGACCTGCATGCATGTCGCGACCGCGCTTGTCCGCATGGGGCACAAGGTCGGCGCGCTCGACCTCGACCTGCGCCAGCGCAGCTTCGGCCGCTATATCGAGAACCGCCGCGCCTTCACGCGGAAGGAGGGCCTCGACCTGCCGATGCCGGACTACCGCGACCTGCCCGAGATCGACCAGGCGAGCCTCGGCGCCGGCGAGAACCTCTATGACCGGCGGCTGTCGGCCGCCGTCGCCGGGCTCGAGAAGGATGCCGAGTTCATCATCATCGACTGCCCCGGCTCGCATACGCGCCTCAGCCAGGTCGCGCATTCGCTGGCCGACACGCTGATCACGCCGCTCAACGACAGCTTCATCGATTTCGACCTGCTGGCGCGGGTCGATCCCGACACCAGCCGTGTCATCGGCCCCTCGATCTATTCGGAGATGGTCTGGAACGCCCGGCAGTTGCGCGCGCGGGCGGGGTTGCCGCCGATCGACTGGATCGTGCTCAGAAACCGGCTTGGCGCCCAGCAGATGCACAACAAGCGGAAGGTGGGCGGCGCGCTCGAGCAATTGTCGAAGCGGATCGGGTTCCGTGTCGCGCCGGGATTTTCCGAACGGGTGATCTTCCGCGAACTCTTCCCGCGCGGTCTCACGCTTCTCGACCTGCGCGACGTCGGGGTGGAGAGGCTCAACATCTCCAACGTGGCCGCCCGGCAGGAAGTGCGCGATCTCTTGCGCGAACTGCGCCTGCCCGGCGTCGACGTCGCGATCTGAACCGGATCAGGCTGCGCTGCGCGCGCCGCGGATGAAGAGCGTCGGCAGAACCGTCCGGTTGCCGCGACGGGCATACTCGGTTCCCATCGACATCAGACGCGTCTCGAAGGCGTCCGGCTGATCGGCCCTGGAGCGCGAGAAACGATTGAGAATTGCCACTGCGAGTTTCATGGTTCGATCCCGTGTCATCGTGCCCCTGCGTTAAGACTTGCCCAAGGTCCGTGTCCGAATCGTGGCGTGTGCGGGGATTTTCAGAGGATTTCTCGCGACGAACCGGGGACGCCCGGCACGCGTTCGCGCGGGCACGGGCGGCCTGTGGTCAGGTCCTGAGCACCCGGTAGACGGCCGGGATCACCAGCACGGTCAGCAGCGTGGATGACGCGAGCCCGAAGAGGAGCGAGATCGCGAGCCCCTGGAAGATCGGGTCGGTCAGGATCACCGCCGCGCCGATCATCGCCGCGAGCGCGGTGAGAAGGATCGGCTTGAAGCGGATCGCCCCGGCCTCGATGAGGACATCCGTCAGCGGCCGGTCGGGCCGTTTCGCGTGGCGGATGAAGTCCACCAGAAGGATCGAGTTCCGCACGATGATCCCCGCGAGCGCGATGAAGCCGATCATCGAGGTGGCCGAGAACGGCGCGCCGAAGGCCCAGTGGCCGCAGAGGATGCCGATGAAGGTCAGGGGGATCGGCGTCAGGATCACCAGCGGCACCTTGAACGAGCCGAACTGCGCCACGACGAGGATGTAGATCCCGAGAAGCGCGATGCCGAAGGCCGCCCCCATGTCGCGGAACGTGACCCAGGTCACCTCCCACTCGCCGTCCCAGAGGAGCGTTGGCACCGTCTCGTCGTCGGGTTGACCGTGAAGCGAGATTTCCGGCTTCGGCAACCCGGTCCAGTCCTGCGCGTCGATCGCCTCCTGCACGGCGAGCATGCCGTAGAGCGGCGCCTCGAAGTCTCCGGCGAGTTCGGCCGTGACCATCTCGGCCGCGCGACCGTTATGGCGGAAGACCGGGAAGGAGGCGCGCTCCTCGCTGACCTCGACCACGTCGCCAAGCTCCACGACGCCGCGAGCGCCGGGCAACACGTTCGCCGGGATCGGCGTCGTCAGGAAGCGTTCGTCGACCGTGCGATCGCCCTTCGGCCGCTCGATGCGGATCGGGATCGGCGCGCGCCCCTCGCCGCGGTGCGAATAACCGATGGTCGTGCCGCCGTTGAGGATGGCGATCGTGTCGAAGACATCGCCTTCCTGGACCTGGAAGAACTCCGCCGCGTCGGTCGAGACGGTGGTCCGCAGCCGCCGCGCCGGGATCCCGTAGGAATTGTCCACATCGACGATGAAGGGGACCGAGCGGAACGCCTCCTCGACCTTGGCGGCAACGGCGCGACGGGTCGCCGCATCGGGCCCGTAGATCTCGGCCAGGAGCGTGGCGAGCACCGGCGGCCCCGGCGGCGGCTCCACGGTCTTGAGGCTGGTGCCCGCCGGCACCGGCAGCGCCAGGATCCGCTCGCGGATGTCGAGCGCGAGCTGGTGGCTGGTGCGGTCGCGGTCGCCCTTCGGCAGGAGGTTGATCGCGACCTCGCCCATCTCGGGCGAGGCGCGCAGATAGGAATGCCGCACGAGCCCGTTGAAGTTGAAGGGCGCCGCCGTGCCCGCATGGGTCTGGACCGAGCGGACCTCGGGCAGGTCGAGGACGATCTTCGCGACCGCCTGCGCCACCGCGTCCGTCGCCTCGACCGAAGACCCTTCGGGAAGGTCGATGGTCACCGACAGTTCCGACTTGTTGTCGAAGGGCAGGAGCTTGACCGTCACATGCTTGGTGTAGAAGAGCGCGAGCGAGCCCATCGTCAGCACGAGGACGACCCCGATGAAGGTCCAGCTTCGCGCCTTGGACGCGAGGATCGGCCGGGCGACGGCGCTGTAGGCGCGGCCGAGCGCGCCACCGTGGCCGCCCTCCTCATGCCCGTGCGCGGGCGCCTTGCCGGCGACCTTGAGCATCAGCCAGGGCGTCACCATCACCGCGACGAAGAAGGAAAAGATCATCGCCGCCGAGGCATTGGCGGGGATCGGGCTCATATAGGGGCCCATCATCCCCGAGACGAAAAGCATCGGCAGAAGTGCCGCGACAACGGTCAGGGTGGCGACGATGGTCGGGTTGCCGACCTCGGCCACCGCGTCGATCGCCGCCGTCCGCCGGTCGCGCCCGTCGCCCATGCCCCAGTGGCGGGCGATATTCTCGATCACCACGATGGCGTCGTCGACGAGGATGCCGATGGAGAAGATCAGCGCGAAGAGCGAGACGCGGTTGAGGGTGTAGCCCATCAGGTTGGAGGCGAAGAGCGTGAGGAGGATCGTCATCGGGATGACGATGGCGACGACGAAAGCCTCGCGGCGGCCGATGGCGACCCAGACCAGAAGAATGATCGACACGGTGGCAAGCGCGAGATGATAGAGCAGCTCGTTCGCCTTCTCGTTGGCGCTTTCGCCGTAGTCGCGGGTGATCTCGACCCCGATCTCCTCGGGGATGAGCGTCCCTTCGAGCGCGTGGGCGCGGTGCAGGATCTCCTCGGCCACGGTCACGGCGTTGGAGCCGGCGCGCTTGGCGATCGCGAGCGTCACCGAGGGCACCCGCTCGGTCCCGGCCTCGGTCTTCGACACGGTG
Source organism: Paracoccaceae bacterium (assembly GCA_011620265.1). Taxonomy (GTDB): domain Bacteria; phylum Pseudomonadota; class Alphaproteobacteria; order Rhodobacterales; family Rhodobacteraceae; genus Albidovulum. The sequence continues at coordinate 25,291 of WOZM01000071.1, read as the reverse complement.
GCGACGAGATGTTCCTCGCCGTCGGGCGCGAAGCTGACATCGGCCACGTCGCGGACATAGACCGGACGGCCGTCGCGCGTGGTCAGGAGGAGGTTGGCGATCTCTTCGGGAGAACGCAGGGTTTCGCCGGCGACGAGCATGATCTGCTCGCCCGCATCGCGAACCTGCCCGGTCGGAAAGGCGGTATTGGCGCCGGTGACCTTGCCGGCAAGCTGTTGCAGGGTCACACCGTAGAGCGCCAGCCGCGCGGGATCGGGCGCGATGCGCAGGCGTTCGCTGGTCTCGCCGACGATGTAGGTGAGGCCGACATCGGGGATCTTGGCGATCTCGGTCCGCAATTCGCGGGCGATGCGCGTCAGGTCGTTCGCGGTGATGTGGCCGGCGGCTTCCGGCTTCGGCGCGAGCGTCAAGGACAGGATCGCCACGTCGTCGATGCCGCGCCCGACGATCTGCGGTTCGGGGATGCCGACCGGGATGCGGTCGATGTTGGCGCGGACCTTGTCATGGACGCGCAGGATCGCGGCGTCGGACGGGGTGCCGACGAGGAACCGCGCGGTGACCATGACCTGATCGTCGGCGGTCTGGGAATAGACGTGCTCCACCCCGTCGATGCCCTTGACGATGGTCTCCAGCGGTTCGGTGATCAGCTTCACCGCATCCTCGGCCCGCAAGCCGTTGGCCTGGACATGGATATCGACCATCGGCACCGAGATCTGCGGCTCTTCCTCGCGCGGCAGCGCGAGGAGTGCCACGATGCCGAAGACGAAGGCCGCCATCAGGAAGAGCGGCGTCAGCGGCGAGACGATGAAGGCCCTCGTCAGCCCCCCGGCAATGCCGAGCTTGTGCGGTTCGCCGCTCACCGCGCGACCACCCGGTCGCCGGCATTGAGGCCGCTCAGCACCTCGATCATCTCGGCGCCGTCCTTCGTCACGGCTTCCCCGAGCACCACGGCGCGCTCGGCATGCCCCTCCGCCGCCTCGACGGCGACGAAGTCGAGCCCGGAGCGCGTGGTGACGGCGGATGTCGGGACCAGAAGCGCCATGCGTTCGCCGACCGGCAGTTGCACGAGCACCCTTGCGTCGACAAAGGCGGTGGCGAGCCCCTCGACCTCGACATCCGCGACGACGCGGCCGTTGGAGATCTGCGGATAGAGCTTGGCGATGCGCCCAGCTTCGGCCTCCCCGGCCGAGGTGATGCGGATCTCCGCCCCCTCGGTCAGGGCGGCGGCGTGGCGTTCGGGCACCGCGAGGCGCAGGAAGAAGCCGCCGCCGCCGATCGTCGCGATCGCCTCGCCGGGAAGGATCACCGCGCCGAGCGTCACCGGCACGGTGAGGACGAGCCCGGCGCCCGGCGCGAAGACGCGGCCTTCCGCGGCCTGCTGGGCAGCGATGTCGCGCTGCGCCTCGGTCGAGGCGATCTGGCCGCGCACGATATCGACGCTGGTGCGCAACTGGTCGAGCCGCTGCGCCGTCGCCACGCCCCGCTCCACCAGTGCCTGGCCGCGCTCAAGCTCGGTCTCGGCGGTGGCAAGCTGCGCCTTCAGCGACGAGATCTGCGCATCGAGCGCCGCGATCTGGAAGGCGATCTTGTCGTCGTGGATCACCGCGATTTCCTGCCCGGCCGTGACCGTGTCGCCCTCGCTGACCGAGAGCGACTGGACGATGCCGCCGATCCGTGCCCGCGCGGGCACGGTCTCGCGCGCCTCGACCCGTCCATAGACCGATTTCCATTCGGTCACCGGAATGGGTTCGAGCGTGATCGTCTCGGCCAGAAGCGGGCTTGAGGCCAGAAGGCTCGTGATCAGCAGGAACGCGCGCATGGCATGCGACCTTTCAGAATGCGCAGCCGGGTTTAAAGCCGAGCTTGCGGAAGATCGCGGCGGCCGGGCAGAAGCCCGTGAAGGCCGATTGCAACAGGTTCAGGCCGATGAAGACCGTGAACCAGACGAAATAGGGCGACACCCACTGGGTGAGCGCGACCGAGAGAAGAACCATAACGCCGGCAAAGGCGAGGACAGTACGATCGAGAGACATGACAACCTCCGGGGTTTCTACACATTCATGATTATGAATGTAACGAGAGGAAATCAAGTCCCGTTCGTCGGAATTGTGCAATTCATCTCAGAACGGCGCGCGAAGGCCATGACCCAGATCAAGTGGAAGCTCGCTTCAGTCCGGTTCGAACGGCCGGGCGGCCAGTTCGGCGGCGATGTCGTCGTCGAGCGGCGTGGCGAAGGTGTTGAGGATGAAGCCGAGCGTCGAATAGAACCCCACGGTCGCCATGAGGTCGAGAATGCCGTCCTTGCCGACCGCCCCGGCGAGGTCGGCCGCCGTCGCAGGCGTCAGGCGGGAGGCGTCGAAAAGCTCGTCCACCGCCCGCGCGATCAGCCCGTCCACCGGCGCCATCGCCTCGGGCGCCCCGCGGATCGTCCCGATGCGCGCGTCGGTGAGCCCGCATTTGCGCGCCCGTGCGACGTGCTGGCTCCACTCATAGGAGGAGCCGAGCCTGACCCCGGTGCGCAGGATCGCCACTTCCGAAAGCTCGCGGCCGAGCGTCGTCCGCACCACAACATGGTCGCGAAGCCCCGCCCAGGCGCGCAGGAGTGCGGGGTGATGCGCCATCGTCCGGTAGACGTTGAGCCCGCCCGCGAACCCGGTCCGCATGTCGGCCAGCGCTTCGGGCCAGTGCGCGTCGTCGAGCGGTTGAAGCGTCAGGGGATCGGTCATCTTTACCTTTTTTCCTTCGATCAATTGCGTCCCGGCTCAGGCTTCGATGGGTGCCGGGGCCAGCGCGGGCCGACCCTGCGCCTCAATCACCGGCAAATCGAACGGCGCGAAGCTTTCCGCCCGCGAGCGGCGCCAGCGCATGAGGTAGCCGAACTCGTCCGGCTCGTCGCGCAAGAGGAAGCCTTCGGGCAGGTAGGGGTAGATCTCGTCCCCCGTCACCATGTTGCGGTCGGTCTCGCGCATGATCAGGTGATGCGGCAGGAACTCGCTCGGGTGCGAAAGCCCGGCCGCCCCGGTCATCTCGGCCAGCGCTTTGAGCGTGTTCCCGTGGAAGCGGTAGACCCGCTCGGCCTTGTCCACGGGATCGAGTGCCCGCTGGCGCAAGGGGTCCTGCGTCGCCACGCCCACGGGGCAGCGGTTGGTGTGGCAGGCCTGGGCCTGGATGCAGCCGATGGCGAACATGAAGCCCCGCGCCGAATTGGCCCAGTCGGCGCCGAGCGCCAGCACCCTCGCGATGTCGAACGAGGTGATGAGCTTGCCCGACGCGCCAAGCTTCAGCCGGTCGCGCAAACCCGCCCCGCGCAACGTGTTGTGGGCGAAGGTCAGCCCCTCGACCAGCGGCATCCCCACGTGGTTGGCGAATTCCAGAGGGGCTGCGCCGGTGCCGCCTTCCTTGCCGTCGATGACGATGAAGTCGGGCACGATCCCGGTTTCCAGCATCGCCTTCACCACGCACATGAATTCGCGCCGGTGGCCGATGCAGAGCTTGAAGCCCACCGGCTTGCCGTCCGACAGCGCGCGCAGGCGACCGATGAACTCGATCAGGCCCCGCGGCGTCGAGAACTCCGGGTGCGCGGAGGGCGAGACGCAGTCGGTGCCCATCGGCACGCCGCGCGCCTCGGCGATCTCGGGCGAGACCTTGGAGGCCGGCAGCACCCCGCCATGGCCGGGCTTGGCGCCCTGGCTGAGCTTCAGCTCGATCATCTTGACCTGGGGGTCGGCGGCCTGATCGCGGAACCTGTCCGGGTCGAAGCGCCCGTCGGGCGTGCGGCAGCCGAAATATCCCGATCCGACCTCGTAGATGAGATCGCCGCCGCCTTGCCGGTGATAGCGGCTGATGCCGCCCTCGCCGGTGTCATGGGCAAAGCCACCCTTCTTCGCGCCGGTATTGAGCGCGAGGATCGCATTGGCCGACAGCGCGCCGAAGCTCATCGCCGAGATGTTGTAGAGCGAGCCGTCGTATGGCTGCTTGCAATCCGGCCCGCCGATCCGGACGCGGAAGTCGTGGTCGGCGATATGCCGGGGCACCATCGAATGGGTGATCCACTCGTAGCCCGCGTCATAGACCCGCTGGCGGGTGCCGAAGGGGCGCTTGTCCTCCACCCCCTTGGCGCGCTGATAGACGAGAGAGCGGTCGTCGCGCGAAAACGGCTCCTCGTCCTGATCGCTTTCGATGAGATACTGGCGGATCTCCGGCCGGATGCCCTCGAAGAGGAAGCGCATGTGACCGATGACCGGATAGTTGCGCAGGATCGAGTGCCGCAGCTGGCCGAGATCGTGCAGCCCGAGCACGAAGAGCGCCCCGAAGAAAAGGAGCGGCAGCAGGAACCAGCCGCTCCAGATCAGCCCGAGAAGCGACAGGAGCGCGAGTGCCGCGACGAGCGCGAATGCGAGATACCGTTCCATCGCCCCTCCCCCTTCAGATCACCGCGCTCATGGCCGTGGCAAGCTTGTCTGTCAGTTCCCCGATCTGCGCGTCCTCGATGATGAAGGGCGGCGCGAGCAGGATATGGTCGCCCGTCCGCCCGTCGATCGTGCCCGACATCGGGTAGCAGATCAGCCCCGCCTCGAAGGCCGCCTTCTTGATCTTGGCGGCGACCCCGCGGGACGGGTCGAAGGGCGCCTTCGTCGCCCGGTCTTCGACCAGTTCGATGCCGCGGAAAAGGCCCCTGCCCCGCAGGTCGCCGACATGCGGATGCTGGCCGAAGCGTGCCTCGAGCGCGGCGGCGAGCTTGTCGCCCTGCTCCCGCACGCGCGGCAGAAGCCCCCGGTTCAGGATTGCCGAGACGACGGCATGGCCCGCCGCCGTCGCGGTCGGGTGGCCGATATAGGTATGACCGTGCTGGAAGAAGCCCGAGCCTTGCGCGATGGCGTCGTAGATCCCGGCCGAGCAGAGCATCGCCCCGATCGGCTGGTAGCCTGCGCCGAGCCCCTTGGCGATGCAGACGATATCGGGGCGCACGTCATCCTGTTCGCTGGCAAAAAGCGTGCCGGTCCGGCCCATGCCGCACATCACCTCGTCGAGGATGAGGAGGATGCCGTAGGTGTCGCAGATCTCGCGGATGCGCCTGAAATAGCCGGGTGCCGGCGTCAGCGCCCCGGCGGTGGCGCCGACGACCGGTTCGGCCATGAAGGCCATGACGGTCTCGGGCCCGACGCGCAGAAGCTCCGCCTCAAGCGCGTCTGCCGCGCGGCGGCCGTAATCCTCGGGGCTCTCGCCCTCCTCGCGCAGGCGGTAGTCGTAGCAGGGGTCGATATGGCTGACATCCAGCAACAAGGGTCCGAACTGCGCCCGCCGCCATTCGTTGCCGCCGGCCGACAAGGCGCCGATCGTGTTGCCATGATAACTCTGCTTTCGCGCGATGAGCCGACCGCGCTGCGGCTCTCCCTTCTCGACCCAGTATTGCCGCGCAAGCTTGATCGCCGCTTCCGTCGCCTCGGACCCGCCCGAGACGAAATAGACCCGGTCGATCCCTTGCGGAGCATGGGCGATCAGCAGATCGGCCAGGGCCTCCGCAGGTTCGGAGGTGAAAAAGCCGGTATGGGCGAAGGCCACCTTGTCGAGCTGCGCCTTGATCGCCGCCGTAACTTCGGCATCGCCGTGACCGAGGCACGAGACCGCCGCACCGCCGGACCCGTCGAGATAGCGCTTGCCCGAGGCGTCGATGAGATAGCAGCCCTCGCCGCCGACCGCGACGGGGGGCTGCGCCTTGGTATGGCGCGGAAAGACGTGGGACATCGGAGTTCCTTTCGTATCAGGCGGGCCGGAAGCCCTCGGGGGTCGCGCGCATCGGATTCGTCGGTTTCATATCAGGTAGGGCATCATCAGGCTGGCAAGGCTGAGGACAAGGAAGAACCCCGCCATGTCGGTGATCGTCGTGAGGAGCGGCCCGGAGGCCACCGCCGGGTCCTGCCCCAGCCGCTTCAGCAGCAAGGGCACCACCCCGCCGATCGAGACCGCGAGAACGGTGTTGAGCGCCAGCGCCACGCCGATCACCACGCCGAGCCAGGGGTTGCCCTTCCAGACCCAGGCAACGACCGCGATCAGGAGCCCGAGGGCAATGCCGTTGATCGCGCCGACGGAGACCTCCTTCAGCCAGACCCGGAACGCGTCCTTCGGCTGCACGACGCCAAGCGACAGTTCCCGCATCGTCACGCCCACCGCCTGATTTCCCGAACAGCCCGACATGTCCGACACCATCGGCAGAAAGACCGCGATGGCAATGACCGCCATCAACGTCTCCTCGTAGGCCGAGATGACCGAGGCGGCGATGACGTTGAGCACGATATTGGCCGACAGCCACATCAGCCGCCGCCGCGAGCGCAGCCAGACCGGCATGGAGCGCAGCTCGTCGCCGACCTGCTGGCGCTTCAGGCTGTCGCTCTCGGCCCGTTCGAGGGCCGCGTCGCGCACCGCGTCGCGGCTGACGACACCGACGAGCCGCCCGTCGGCCTCGACCACCGGCAGGCCGAGAAAGCTCTCTTCGTCGAAGATATCCTCGAGCGTGTCGAGCGTGGCGGTGACCGGCACCGTCATCGGCTCGACCATGATCGTCGTCAGCCTGGTGTTCTTGCGCGCGGTCAGGAGCGCGCGGAGCGACACGACGCCGATGGGCCGGCCCGCGTCATTGGTGACGTAAGGGTGCTGGCCCCGGTAGCGCTCGAAATCCTCGTCGCCCTCGACCACCATCCGCAACACGTCGCCCACCGTGGCGGTGTCGGGGAAGGCGAAGGCCTCGGCCACCATGAGCCCGCCCGCCGTGTCGTCCTCGTATTCGACGAGGCGGCGGACATCGGCGGCGTCCTCCGGCTCCATCTCGGCGAGGATCGCCTCGGCGTCCTCGGCGTCGAGATCGCCGATGAGGTCGGCCTGGATGTCGCTGTCCATCTCGTCGAGGATCTCGGCCGCGCGGTCGCTTTCCAGCCGCTCGACGAGTTCGGTCGCGGCGGCATGCGGCGCTTCCTCGATCAGGGCGGCGGCAAGCTCGGCCGGCACCAGTTCGAGAAGCGTGTCGCGGTCTTCGGCAGAGAGCGCCAGAAGCTGGCGCAACGCCGCCGAGAGCGGCAGCGGGTCGAGGAGAAGCGAGAGCCGCGCGGCGTCGCGGGCGTCGACCGCGGCCTTGACCCGTTCGCGCACCGACGAGGACGGCGCCTCGTCCGGTTCCGGCGCCTTCGGGGTGCGGATCTCGTCGTCCGGCCCGGCTCCCGTCACGCCATCGCTCCTTTCCTGTCCGTTCCCGTCATGACGCGATCCCCCTCGGATCGGGCGTGACGATGCACCGCGTGTCCTCGACGAAATCCTTCAGGTCGAAGGCCCAGCGCCCGCGCGGCCAGCAAAGCTCCATCTCACCCCGGCGCGGCCGGTAGACGGCGGTGTAGAGCGTGCCGAAGCCCCGGTCGAAGGCGGTGGAGTAGAGCGGCGGGCGCAGGAAGGCGGCGATGAACCTCTCCTCCGGCTCGACATGCAGGGTGAGGCGCTGGAGCAGGAAACGTTCGCGCTCCACCGAGGCGGTCATGCGGGCATGGGCATCCCATTCCACCCGCTCCTGATGGTTCGTGGCGACGGCGGCATGGGTCAGCACCGCGGGCCGGTCGGGCGCCATGAAGGCGGTGAGGAAGTTGCGCTTCCGGTCGAGCACGGTGACGTTGTAGCTCATATGCGTCGGGATGCGGGCCAGCGCCTCGCCGGCCTCTTTCGCGGTGGTGCAGGTCTGGAGCACGTAGCGCAGGATCAGGGGCACCCCGAAGCCGTCGCCGACGACGCGGCGGCCGCCGAAGGTCAGCGAGACCGCGAGGCCGGCATCGTTCATCCCGTCGACAAGCCCCCAGAGCCCGTCCGTGGTGCCCATGACCGTCCGCCCCTGCCACGACGTGTGCAGCACGATCCGCTCGAAGGCGCGCGGATCGTAGTCGTAGTTGCGCACGAGGACCGGTTCCTTGCCCGGCCAAACCGCCTGACTGCAGCCCGAGAGATAGGGTGGCGGGCGGTAGAAGCTGAGAAACCGCGCCGCGAGGTCGCCCCCTCCGGCCAAGGTGCAAAGCTGCTCGTAAAGCGGAACGATCTCCGGCATGTACGCCTTCAGCGCCCGCAGGCTTTCGAGGTAGGTCGGCCGTGCATCCGCACCCTCGCGCAACCACCATTTCTTGTAGGCAGGCCAAAGCTGGGCGAAAAGCCCGGCCCATTTCGGGCCGGGCTCCGCTTCGCTTATGGCACGCCACCAAAGATCCATCACATGATCTTGAAGGCCGGATCCGCAAGCATCGGGCCCGCCTCGGTCATCGGCAGCGGATTGGCGGAAAACGCGGACTTGATGCCGTGAATCCAGCGCTTGGCGCGTTCGTTGAGCTGGAAACCGTTGGTCATCGACCGCCCCCGCGTCACGAGGATGCCAAGGTCGGCGCCCTCGTAGCGGTAGTCGCCCGGCTTCAGGATGCGCAGGAAGAACGCCTCGTTCTCAG
>WOZM01000071.1:0-16726 GCA_011620265.1 Paracoccaceae bacterium | reverse complement strand
TCGTAGCGGTAGTCGCCCGGCTTCAGGATGCGCAGGAAGAACGCCTCGTTCTCAGATTCCACCGCGCGACGGTGATAGTCGAAGCGGTCGAAGACGACGCGGCCGTCCTCGAGCATCCTGTAGATGCCGGTCTGGGGCGCGTCCGCAAGGATATCGACGGTGTCGTCGGTATGCTTGATCACCATCTGGCTCCAGCCGTCGATCATGTCGGGGTTGGACCAGCGTGCGTTAAGCTCATCCACGTCGAGGTGGAACTTCGCCTTGGAAAATTCCAGCAGGTGGAAGAGAAACAACGGTGCGTCGGCATGGGCGAAAGCCGCGTGGTTGGTCATGGAGCTTGCGCCGGTGATGCGCGGGTTCAACTCGCCCAGCCAGATATCGCCGGACTTCTTGTCGATCAGGAAATCAAGCTCGAAATAACCGCGATAGCCTTCCTTGCGAAGCTGCTCGCCGAACTTGAAGGTGAGGTCGCGCGCCTTCTGGCGCACCTTCGGCGAGAAGGCGGTCGAGAAGATCTCGTTGCCACACCAGCCGCCGCGGTAGGGGGTCAGTTCCTTGAAGCCCACAAGTTCGGTCATCAGCGGCCCGACGATCGTGCCCTTGCTGGTGGCACAAGCCTCGATCGCCGAGCCCCTGCAGTCGATCCGCTTCATGATCTTGATCTCGCCCTCGCCGACGATCTCGTGCTCATGCCGGCGGAAATCGGCCTCGGACTTGATGAAGAACGTGGTGTGGCCGCTGTCGCCGAAAGCCGATTGCAGCACGAGGTCGTGGCCGAGCCCGGCCTTGTCGCAGGTCTTCTTCAGATCCTCGTAGGACTTCACCTCGGCCAGAGTGTTCGGCACAGAAGGGACGCCGGCCTTGTTGCCGACGCGCACGGTCTCGATCTTGTTGTCCATCTTGGTGCGCAGCTTTGCCTTGGGGAACCACACCTCGGCGCCCAGTTCCTTGGCCAGCCGCTCGGTTTCCTCGTCGAACATCAGGAAGACGAATTTCGGCTTGCCGCCCCGGCGCTTGACAAGGTCGATCACCTCCTTGTGCTGGAGCAGGTAGTTGTTGATGTCCTCGATCGACTGGAATTCCGCATGCGGCTGCTCGGAGGGGCAGAAAACGTTCGGGTGCCGGCCGTCATAGCAGTCGATATAGCAGATATACTTGAAATTCTTGCACCATTCGTCGATGCCCAGAAGATTGAAGTTGGTGGCCGAGATGAAATAGACCGGGTCCTCGTTCCTGTGGAAGAAGCGGCGGATCTCGGAAATGTTCTTCAGGTCGGTCTTGCTCATTCTTCTCTCCCCTATTCCGCCGCGGTGGCGAGTTTCTTCGTCTGTTGTGCGAGTGCCTCTTCGGTGAAGACCCGTAGGCCCAGATCGGCGCGGTAGCCGTGGATTTCGCTGACATCGAGCGCCCGCATGAAGGCAAGGATTTCGCGGCTCACCACCTGCCCCGGCACAAGGATCGGGAAGCCCGGCGGATAGGGAATGATGAACGAGGCCGAGACGACCTCGCGTCCCTTGTCCATCTCCGCCTCGATGCCGCCGTCGAGTTCGAGGTAGTCGCAGTTGTTCTCGTCGTAGGCGAGGAAGAAGGGCGTGCGAATATCGCCCTCTCCGGTCTCCGCATCGCGACAAAACGCCCGGTGGAAATGCGAGAAGTCCGGCAGCGGCGGCAGGTCCTGCATCAGGTTCTTCACCCGCCTCTCGAAGGCGAGGCGCTCCATCTTCGAGGCGTCGTCGAGCCGGTCGTCCAGCTCCTTCGCGATCTCCACCAGCACCTCGATCAGATAGGCCACTGACGATCGTGTGGTGCCGATATTGGTCATGAAGAGCACGGTGTTGCGCGAGGTCTTGTTGATCTGGATACCGTACTTGTCCATCAGGACGTCGGTCTTGAACGTGTCGCCGTCCCAGCCGGTGCCGCCGACGGCAAGGGTCACGCGGGTCGCGTCGAGGACGAATTCGTCCTTTTCCCAGCAACTCCAGATATCGGTCCAGCCCTGTTCGGGGTCGTAGTAGCTTTCCACCCCGCTCTCGCGGAAGCCTTCGGGGATCATGTCGCCGGCCGTCAGAATCTTGAAGTATTTCTGCAAAAGCGGATGCGTGGAAATCGCCCGGCGCATCGACATCGCCGCCTCGACCTGCCGCTGGACGAATTCGAAGCCTTCAAGCTCCACCTGCCGGCGTCCGACATCAAGCGAGGCGATGATCTGGTAGTTCGGGCTGGTGGAGGTATGGGTCATGTAGGCCTCATGGAACGACGCCTCCACCTCGCCCTTGAAGTCCTGATCGTTGACGTGGATCATCGAGCCTTGCCGCAGCGAGGTCAGCGTCTTGTGCGTCGATTGCGTCGTGTAGACCCGCACACGGGCATTCGGCGGCGGGATCAGGCGGGTCTTCAACAGCGTCGCATCGTCGGCATCCTTCAGCTTCTCGGCCTGTTTCGCGTGGGCCTTGGCATGTTCGGGCGATTTCAGCCGCACGCGGAGCACGTTCGCCGCATTCATCCCGGTGCGCTGGCGATAGGTCGGGCCGAAGCGGGCGAAGGCGAACCACGCCTCGTCCCAGAGGAATATGAGGTCGGGCTTGATGGCGAGGCATTCCTCCATCACCCGCTCGACGTTGTAGACGATGCCGTCGAAGGTGCAGTTGGTCAGAAGAAGCATCCTGACCCGGTCGAGCTTTCCGGCCGCCTTCAGCTTCAGAAGCTGATGCTTGATCTCGTGAAGCGGCACCGCGCCATACATCGAGTATTCGTTGAGCGGATAGCTGTCGAGATAGCGCACCAGCGCGCCCGACAGCACCATGCCGTAGTGGTGCGACTTGTGGCAGTCGCGGTCGACCAGCACGATATCGCCCGGCCGGACCAATGCCTGCACCACGATCTTGTTGCAGGTCGAGGTGCCGTTGGTCGCGAAGAAGGTCTGCTTGGCGCCGAAGGCGCGGGCGGCCAGTTCCTGCGCTTCCTTGATCGGCCCGTGCGGCTCCAGCAGGCTGTCGAGCCCTCCGCTCGTCGCCGAGGTCTCGGCCAGGAAGATGTTCGGCCCGTAGAAGGCGCCCATGTCCTGGATCCAGTGGCTGCGGGTGATCGATTTGCCGCGGCTGATCGGCATCGCGTGGAAGACGCCGGTCGGCTGCCTGGAATATTCCTTCAGCGCGGTGAAGAACGGCGTCTTGTAGCGGGCCTGAACCCCGCGAAGGATGTTCAGGTGCAGCTCCATGAAGTCTTCCTGGTTGTAGAAGACCCGCCGGCAGATGCCGAGGTCGAGCCCGGCGATATCCTCGACCGAGCGGTCGGTGACGAGGTAGGCGTCAAGCTCTGGCCGCACCCTGCCGATCATCCGGCAAAGCTCCGGCCCGTAATTCTCGGGCGCGATATCCTCGATCGTCTCCTCGCCACCGGCGCGGTTGAGGTAGCGGGTGAGGATCGGCAGATCGACGTCGCTGTCCATCCGAAGGCCGGGGCGGACGACGATGGCCTGGATGTTGTGGTTGAAGAGCACCCCGATCAGCGCGTCCTTGAGGCTCGGCACCACGACGGGTTCATAGATGAACGCATCCTCGGGCCGGCGCATCGAGGTCATGTTGGCCTTGAGCCAGCGTTCCTGATGCTCGTTCACGTCGTCGACGATCATCACCTCGAAATAGGGCTTCGAGAGCGCCCGCGCGTCGGGCGGCAGGAGCGCCTCTTCGTCGTGGTCCTCGTCGCGTCCGTCGCGGTCGAGCGGAATCACCCGGCGGCGATAGGCGCCCGAGGTCATCGCCCGCGTCGCGCGGCGAACGGCGAAGACCACTTCCGCGATGTGGCCGTTCTCGAACTGGCGCCGCATGTGTTCGAAGGCGGCCATGCCCGGAAACGCCCAGTAGCGTTCGATGACCGCGAGCGACTCGAAGAGCTTTCCGGCCTCGGCATGGACCGACTTCGCGCGTTTCCCCTCGGGCTCGCGGTCGAGCTGTTCCAGCTTCTCGCGCAGCGCGCTCCAGCGGTCGGAGCGCAGTTGCACCGCAGAGTAATAGTCGCTCATCGACTGCATCGGTCATCCTTTCGTAACGGCCGTCTGACAGGGGGATGAGCGCCCGGAAGGGGCGGTCTGTCCTGCCGGCTCAGCCCGTGGAAATCCGGCCCGCCAGTGGCGGTGTGCCGTCGTCGTCGCGGAACGGCGGGCCTATCGTCTTGTGCGGCGCACCTGTCGCCATCGTGTCGCGGAGGTTCATCCCCGACCGCGAGCCCTGCCGCGGCATCTCGAGCGGGCCGAGGCGTTGCAGATAGGCATCCGTGCCGCTCGTCCGGTCATAGACCGAGAAGTCGACCGAGCGGTCGCGGAAGCTTTTCAGCACCTGGCCGAGCCCCTTCATGCCGGTCTCGCGCTGGCGCCGGACGAGGTCGAGGTCGATCTCGATCGGGAACATGTCCTCCTGGCCCGCCGACTGATGGAGGACCGTCGCCGAGGGGTCGATGACGCAGGAGCGGCCGTTGCCGCCGGCACCAAGGCCGTTCACGTCGATCACATAGCACTGGAACTGCGCCGCCGTGGCCCGCGCGATCGCCAGTTCCGCATCGCGGTCGGCCGTGCCGGTCAGCACCGGATGCAGGAGCACCTCGACCCCCTGCGACGTGAGCTGTCGCGTGGTTTCGGGAAACCAGATGTCGTAGCAGATCGAGAGGCCGAAGCGGCCGACCCCGGGCACGTCGAAGATGCAGAACTCGGTCCCCGCCTCGACCTCGGTCTCGTAGGGGCGGAACGGGAACATCTTGCGATAGCTCGAGACGATCTCGCCCTCCGGGTTGATCACGGACGCGGTGTTGTAGATCCGGCCGTCCGCGGTCTTTTCGAACATCGAACCGGGGATCAGCCAGACATTGTGCTTGCGCGCCGCCGCCTGCAGGCGCGTCAGGCTGTCATTCTGGAATGGCAGGGCGAATTTCGGCAGCGGCCCGAACGGGGCCAGCTCCGAAAAGAGCACCATCTGCGTCCACGGGAACCGCGCCATCAGGATGTCGAGCCGGTGCAGCATGCCGTCGGTATTCGGCTGCAGGGCGTTGACATACATCTGCACGCCAGCGATTGCGAAAGGAGTCATTTTCAGTCCTGCTTCTATTACCTCACAGCCCCTCGGGGCCGCCTCCTGCTGCGTCTATCACCGCACGACAAGGACGGAAACCGGCGACCGCCGCACCACGCGGTCGGCCTGGGATCCGACGAGGAATTCGCGCACCCGGTCCGGCGCATGGCTTGCCATCACCACGAGATCGGCGCCCGACGACGCGATATGGTCGAGGACGACCTCGTGGATCCGGCCGATGCCGACATGGGCCTGCGTTTTCATGGCCCCGGGGGTCTCGCGGCCGAGAAGCTCCTCAAGCCGCGCCTTGGCTGCGGCGAGCGCCTTTTCCTGGTAGTCCGCCGGAAAGTCGATCGCGACGAGCGGTGAGCCGAAATCCGGCACCACCGACAGGACATGCAGCGCCGCGCCCGAGGTCTTCGCGAGCCCGGCGGCGACCGGCAGGGCCTTCTTCCACGACGCCTCGTGCCCGAGGTCGACGGTCAGGAGGATGGTCTTGTACATTGCGGCCTCCTCAGGCTTCGGCCCGGCGCGCCTTGGGCGCCCGACCGCGTTGAAGCATCACCACCAGCGCCAGCAGAAGGAGCGCCGGGATGAACATCCAGTATTTCGACGGGGCCGACACCGGCTGCAGGACGCGCAGCACCTCCTGATCCCAGTCGAGCCCGGCCCTCTGCGCGGCCGAGTCATAGCTCACATCGTCGATGATCATCCTGTCGCCGTCCTGGCGGAAGACGAGCCCGGCCTCGGTAAGCCGCTCCTCGCCCGTGGCCGCCGCGCCCATCGGCACCAGCGCCACGAACTCGATCGGATCGCCGAGGTCATTGACGCCGGCGACGCGCAGGCGCAGGTCCTCGCCGGCCGGCGTGTTGCCCGCCGCCTCGGCGATATTGGCCGGGGCCGCCTCGGCGAAGGGCGGGAAGACCATGTCCATCCAGAAGCCCGGCCGGAAGAGCGTGAAGGCGACAAGAAGCAGGGCCACCGTCTCGTAGACGCGGTTGCGGGTCAGGAACCAGCCCTGCGTCGCCGCCGCGAAGAGCAGCATGGCGATCGTCGCGATGATGAAGACGAAGACGCCTTGAGCCCAGGTCACGTCGATCAGCAGAAGCTCGGTGTTGAAGATGAAGAGGAAGGGCAGCGCGGCCGTCCTGAGCGAATAGAAGAAGGCCACGACCCCGGTCTTGATCGGATCGCCCCCCGAGACGGCGGCGGCGGCGAAGCTGGCAAGGCCGACCGGCGGCGTCACGTCGGCCATGATGCCGAAGTAGAAGACGAACAGATGGACCGCGATCAGCGGCACGATCAGCCCGTTCTGCTGGCCGAGCGTGACGATGACCGGGGCCAGCAGCGCCGAGACGACGATGTAGTTCGCCGTCGTGGGCAGGCCCATCCCGAGGATCAGCGACAGCACCGCCGTCAGCAGTAGAATGGCAAGGATGTTGCCGCCCGAAAGCACCTCGACCACATCGGCAAGCGCCGATCCGACGCCGGTCTGGCTGACCGCGCCGACGATGATGCCCGCGGTCGCCGTGGCGATGCCGATGCCGATCATGTTGCGCGCGCCGGTGACGAGCCCGTCGATGAGGTCGGTGCCCCCTTCGCGGATCGCCGCACCCATATCGCCCGCCCCGCGCAGCATCGCCATCAGCGGACGCTGCGTCAGCAGGATGAAGACCATGTAGGCCGTCGCCCAGAAGGCCGAGAGGCCGGGCGAAAGGCGGTCGACCATCAGCGCCCAGACCAGCACCACGACCGGAAGGATGTAGTGCAGGCCGGCCCGGATCGTCGGCCCCGGCAGCGGCAGCGACGTCACCGGCTCGTTCGGATCGTCGAGATGCAGCGGCTCCTCGCGCGAGGCAACCCAGAGAAGGCCGACATAGACCGCCGTCAGGAAGGCGAAGATGATATAGCCCGCCGTCGCCGGGAAGGCCGGGCGGATCCAGCCCATGCCGTAATAGACGGCAAGCGAGATCGCGCAGATCGCGGCGATGGTGAAGGCGATGCCGATCAGCCGCTGGACGATAGGCTTCGGCGTGTAGGCGCGCGGCAACCCCTCCATCCCGGCTTTGCAGGCCTCAAGATGCACGATGTAGACCAGCGCGATGTAGGAGATGACGGCCGGCAGGAAGGCGTGGCGCACCACGTCGAAATAGGGAATGCCGACATATTCGACCATCAGGAATGCGGCCGCGCCCATGACCGGCGGCATGATCTGGCCGTTGACGGAGGAGGCGACCTCGACCGCGCCGGCCTTTTCGGACGAGAAGCCCACCTTCTTCATCAGGGGAATGGTGAAGGTGCCGGTGGTGACGACATTGGCGATCGAGGAGCCGGAAATCAGGCCCGTCATCGCCGAGGAAACGACGGCCGCCTTGGCCGGCCCGCCGCGCATGTGACCCATGAGCGAGAAGGCGACCTGGATGAAGTAGTTCCCCGCCCCCGCCTTGTCCAAGAGCGAGCCGAAGAGCACGAAAAGGAAGACAAACGAGGTCGAGACGCCGAGTGCTATGCCGAAGACGCCCTCGGTCGTGATCCACTGGTGGTTCACGATCTCGGAAAGGTTGTTGCCCTTGTGGGCGATGATCGACGGCATCGAGGGGCCGAGGACCGTGTAGACGAGGAAGACCGACGCCACGATCATCAGCGCGGGACCAAGCGCCCGGCGGGTCGCCTCCAGAAGGATGATGATGCCAGCGACGGCGACGACGAAATCCTGCAGGATCGGCGCACCGACGCGGGACGAGATGTCCTTGTAATAGATGTAGAGGTAAAGTGCCGTCAGCGCACCGACCCCCGCGAGCGCCCATTCCCATGCCGGGATGCGGTCCTTCGGCGAGCCGAGCAGGACCGCCGCGACGACGGCGAGCGAGATCAGCGGGATCCACCAGACCGATGTGCCCTCCTTCGCCGAGATGAAGAAGAGCAGGCCGAGGATCAGCGGGACGGCAACGCCGAGGCCGAGCTGCACCGCGGTGCGGGCGGCGGGAAAGGCCGCGAAGGCGAGGAAGATCGCGAAGGCGAGGTGGATCGAGCGGGCCTCGGTATCGTTGAAGACGCCGACGCCGATGATGAACGGGACCGGCGAGGCGATCCAGAGCTGGAACAGCGACCAGGCAAGGGCGACGGCAGTGATGAACACGCCCACATTGCCCGTGGTGCCGCGCGCGCCGGTGTCGGAGGACGCGACAAGCTCGTCGAGTTCGGCCTGGCTCAGCCCGCCCCGTCCCGCGGCCTCCATTTCGGCGGCGGCCTGCTGCTGGTCCTTGTCTGCCATGATATCCCCCCCTGGTCGCTGACGCGAGCCGCTGATCCGATCGGAGTTTGAAAGGATCCGGCGGCGGGCGGACCTGCCTTCCGCGCCGGAAGTGGGCCGTTCCGCGCCAGGCGCGGGACGGCTCGGCGGCTTACATCCAGCCGCGTTCCTTGTAGTACTTCTCGGCGCCGGGATGCAGCGGGGCGGAAAGCCCGTCCGAGATCATGTCGGATTCCTTGAGGTTGGCGAAGGCCGGGTGCAGGCCCTTGAAGCGGTCGAAGTTGTCGAAGACCGCCTTCACGACCTCGTAGACCACGTCATCCGGCACGTCGGCCGAAGTGACGAAGGTCGCCTTGACGCCGAAGGTCTCCACGTCGTTGTCGGTGCCGGCATACATGCCGCCCGGGATCACCGCCTTGGCATAATAGGCATTCTCGGCGACGAGCTTGTCGATCGCCTCGCCGGTGACCGGCAGCAGCACGGATTCGACGGTAGAGGTCGCTTCCTGGATCGAGCCGTTCGGATGGCCGACAGTATAGATGATCGCATCGACCTTGTTGTCGCCGAGCGCCGCGGCCTGTTCGGCCGGCTTAAGCTCGGAAGCGAGCGCGAAGTCGGCGTCGGTCTTGCCCATAGCGTTCAGCACGACTTCCATCGTCGCACGCTGGCCCGAACCCGGGTTGCCGACGTTCACGCGCTTGCCGAAGAGGTCGTCGAACTTGGTGGCGCCGCTGTCCTTGCGGGCGACGACGGTGAAGGGCTCGCCATGCACCGAGAAGACGGCACGCAGCTTGTCGACCTTCTTGCCTTCGAATTCCGAGGTGCCGTTATAGGCATGGTACTGCCAGTCGGACTGGGCGACGCCCATGTCCATGTCGCCCGCCGCGATGGCGTTGATGTTGGCGATCGAGCCGCCGGTCGAGGGCGCGGTGCACTTCAGCCCGGTGGTCGGAGTGTCGCGGTTCACCAGGCGGCAGATCGACTGCCCGACGACGAAGTAGACGCCGGTCTGTCCTCCGGTGCCGATGGTGATGAACCGCTCCTCTGCGGCTGCGGTCGTCGCCAGCGCCATGGCGCCCACGAACGAAATGGTCTTTAGGTAGGTCATCGTCAGTCTCCCTGTCACAAAACCTGTGTTGCTCGATGACGCCCCGGGATCTTTTCGCCCCGACTGGTCGCCTGGTTCGGCCGCTCGGGCCTTCTGAACGCACTTCCTTTCAGGCGCGGCCCTTGCCACACCCCTTGTGTCGGGCCACCGGCCCGGATTCCGTATCTGCCCTTGAAAGCCTGCGCCGGTTCGACCTTGACCGCCAACACCGGGCGAGACGATTTCGACGTGCAGACCTGTAACATCTCCGTTACCGTAACGTCGTTTAAAATAGTAATCAACCTTGTTTAGCCGACCAATTCAGGATTAGAGTTTCATGACGCGGACATCTTGCTCGCGGAACGATGGGAGGGCGCAAGTGTCCGAAAGCGCGACACAACCCAAGATCGACATCGGCGCACGCCTGAAGGCCGTGCGCACCTCGCGCCGGTTGTCGCAAAGAGAGCTCGCGCGGAAATCCGGCGTCACCAACGGCCTGATCTCGCAGATCGAGCAGAATCATTCCTCGCCCTCGGTCGCCTCGTTGAAACGCATCCTCGACGCGATCCCGCTCAGCCTGTCGGAGTTCTTCGCCCCCGAATTCGCCGACCGCGAACAGATCTTCTTCCGCGCCACCGAGCTGAGCGAACTGAACCCGCAGAAGGTGTTCCGCAACTTCGTCGCCTCGGACGGGATCTCGCTCCGGCAGGTGGGCGACACCACCCACCACGCGATCCAGATGCTGCACGAACGCTACGATGCGGGCGCGGATACCGGGGTGGAGAGGTATTCCCACGACAGCGAGGAGGCCGGGATCGTCATCTCCGGCATGATCGAGGTCACCGTGGGCGACCAGATCGCCAATCTCGGCCCCGGCGACGCCTACCTGTTCGACAGCCGCGTCCCGCACAGGTTCCGCAATACCGGCGACGAGCCCTGCATCATCGTCTCGGCCTGCACTCCGCCATCCTTCTAGGACCAGGCGGGCAGGCACCCGGCCTACCGCGCGAGCGTCGTGATGATGTCGTCGGCGAGCGCGGCGATCCCCTGCCCGGTCGCCGCCGCGATGGCGGGCGCGTCGGCGGTGGCCAGCGGAATGCGGATGTCGAACCGCTCCAGCCGCTCGCGCACCGCGCCGTCCGGCGCGGCAATCGCGTATTGCCCGGACAGCACGAACGTTCCGTCAGCGCCGGCGATCATGCGCTCGACCCGGACGATCAACCGGACGTCGGGGGGGGTGTCGAGCGGCCAGGGCTCGGCCGCCACCTTCGCCGAGGAGCCGATGTCGAGGCTGCGCGCCAGCGCTGCGGTCATGCCGCGCACCGGCTCGTCCGCCCAGAGCGTGTCGGGCACGTTGCGCAGCGCCCCGCTCTCGTCCTGCTGCGCGATCTCGATCGCGGCGGCGTAGGCGGGAAGCACCATGTCGCGGACCTCGATGCTGCGGACCCTGACGTTGCGGGCCGCCTCGCCGGCCGGGGCATCGACCAGATAGCGCGCGGAATTGTTTCCGCCACAAGCCGCGAGCAGGAGTGCGAGAAGAAGCGAACTGGCACGCATCATCATCTTACCGTCCTGTCAGAAGCGAATTGGGATTGCGTTCGATCGCCCGGGCAAGCTGGCTGACCGAGCGGGCGGCGGCGCGGACCTCGCGCAGCGCCGAGATCGTCTCGTCGTTGAAGTCGGAGCGGTGGCCATAGGCCGCGATCAGCCCCTCGGCCTGCCGGACCAGCCGCTCCAGCCGCGCCGAAAGCTCCGGCAGCCCCTCGGTCGCCTTCGCCACCGCGTCGGCCGCATCGCGGGCCGAGGCCATCGTGGCATTGGCGTTCTCCACCGCGCCGCCGTCGCGCAACTCTGAAAGCGTGGCCCGCACCTGGTCGAGTGCCGCATTCAGCGCCGGCGGCAGGTCGCGCGCCGCCTCGGTGCCGATCACCCTGTCGGCGCTGTCGAGGACGCGCGTCGCCGCCGCCATCAACTCCTCCGCCTCAAGCGAATTGGCCTTCTGCGCCACCGCCCGCAGGTCGTCGACCAGGGCCGGGAACTCCGCCGAGGCAGTTTCGAGGTTGGCGGCGATCGTATCCGCGCGTTCCAGCGCCGAGGCGAGCGACTTCAGCGTCCCGCCCTCCTTCAGCTCGGTCACGACCGAGCGGAGCTCGGCCACCGCGGCACGGATATCGCCCGGCAGCGCCCGCGTCGCCTCGTCGTTGACGAGCGACCGCGTGTCTTCGAGAAGTGCCACGACCGCGTCCGGTGCTGCCTGTGCGCTTTCCGAACTCGCCAGCGCCTCGACGCTCGCCATCAGGCTGATCGCCTGGTTGATGAGCTGTTCGATCGGCAGCTGGTTGATCCGTTCGAGCATCCCCTCGGCCGTCGCGGTGAAATCGGGAAGGTCGGAGATCTCCGAGGGCAGGACCGGCAACGGCTCGGCCGTGCGGTCGAAGCTGGCGGGGGCCGCGTCGGGCAGATCGACCAGTTCGACCACCAGCGCCGAACTGAAGAGATTGGCGGCGGCGAGCCGGGCGCGAAGCCCCTCCGCCACGGCGGCCTCGAAGAAGTCGAGCACCTCCTCGCGCCCCGCCCCGCGCGCGAGGCCGAGCCGCGCGGGGTCGATGGCGAGATTGGCCATCAGCCGGATCTCGGGGCCGAATTCGGTATCCTGGACCTGGGCCGAGATCGCGGTGACCTCGCCCACGGCAAGCCCGCCATACTGCACCGCCGCGCCGGGTTCGAGGCCGCTCACCGATTCCCCGAACTCGACCGCGATCGGCACGGCGTCGGCCAGCGACCGCGCGAAAAGGCTTTTGCGCGCCTCCGCCTCGTCGGGATAGATGTTGAAGACATGGCCGGCGCTCACCGCCTCGCCGCCCTCGTAGATCGTGTCGAACGCCACCCCGCCGGCAACCACCGAGGCAAGACTGTCGAAATCGAGCTTGAGGCCCGCGCCGCCGAGCGAGACCGAAAAGCCCGACGTGTCCCAGAACCGCGTCGCCGCGTTCAGCCGGCGGTCGTGCGGCGCCTCGATGAAGGCATCGACGACGATCGAATCCGAGGTGATGGTCAGGCGCGGCCGCTCCAGCCGGCCGACCTCGATCCCGTGGAAGAAGACCGGCGCGCCTTCGGAGATCAGGTTTCCGTCATTCGTGACCAGCGTGATCCGCTTTCCCGCGCGGCCGGGCTGGACCAGGGGCGGCTCCTCGCGCCCCTCGAACTGCCATTGCGGCGCGCCGACCTCCTGATCCCAGGCGCCTTCGATGAAGACGCCCGACAGGACGGTCGAAAGGCCGGTAATGCCGCGCGCGCTGACCTTCGGGCGGACCACCCAGAATTCGGTCTCGGCATCGAGAAAGGGGGCAACGTCCTTGTCGACCCGCGCCCGCACGAGAACCCTGGAAAGGTCGGGGGTGAAGGTCACGTCCTCCACCGTCCCGATCGCCACGTCGCGGAAGCGCAGCGTCGTCTCGCCGGGCGTCACGCCGGAGGCGTTCTGGAACGTGATCTCGATCAGCACGCCGCGCTGCGAGAAGCTCTGCCAGGCGAGCGCGAGCGAGACGACGAGCGCCAGGATCGGCACCGCCCAGACGAACGACAGGTTGCGCCAGGGCGAGCGCTTTGCGACGGACACATCGAGATCGGAAGGGCCAGGTTCGGTCACGTGTCGTCAGCCTCGTATGCGTCCCAGAGCAGTCTGGGGTCGACGTTCTGCGCCGAGAGCATGGTGAATGCAACCGAAAGCGCGAAACTGACGGCGGCGATGCCGGGATTCACCGTCACGACGAAGTTCAGTTGCACCAGCGCCGACAGGATCGCCACGACGAAGACGTCGATCATCGACCAGCGGCCGATGAACTCGACGATCTCGTAGAGACGCTGCCGCCCGTGGCCGCGAATCGTCACCGGAATCCGGGTGGACAGCGCGAGATAGGCGATGGTGATGAACTTGCCGATGGGGATGACCACGCTCGCCGCGAAGACGATCGCCGCCACGCCCCAGGAGCCATGCTCGACAAGCTCGATGACGCCGCCGACGATCGTGCTTTCGCGGGTCTTGCCGAAGGTCGTGGTCACCAGCATCGGGTAGAGATTGGCCGGCACATAGGCGATGAGGCCGGCAAAGAGCCAGGCCCAGACCCGCTGGAGACTCCCGGCGTCGCGGCTCGACAGCGTGCCGCCGCAGCGCCGGCACGCGCCGACGCCTTTCGCGTGCACGGCGCCGCAGCCCCTGCAGGCGACGAGACCGGCGCGGCGCGCGGTCAGGAAGGTCTGCGTTCTTCCAGCGTTTTCCATATCGTGAACTTGCACATGAGATTGTCCTTGAGAACGGTGACGAGAACCAGCGCCGCGAAGGCCCAGAAGGCCGGCCCCGCCGTGACCTTCGCGAGGCCGGCGACCTTGACCAGCGCCACCGCGACACCGGTGATGAAGATCTCGGCCATCGCCCAGGGCCGCATCGCCTCGGCCCAGCGCATTGCCGGGGCGGCGTGGGCGGGCGGCGCCCAGCCGAAGACCATCGGCGCCAGCGCATAGGCGATGGCGCAGAGCCGGGCGAAGGGCAGCACGACGATCAGCGCGCCGACCGCGACCGAAAGCGGCAACATCATCCCCTTGGAAAAGGCCATGACCGCGTCGAAGACCGAGCTTTGCCGGCTGAGGCCGCCCGCCTGCAATTCGAGGAAGGGAAAGAAGACCGCCGCGACCATCAGCACGCTCGCCGTCGCGGCCAGCATCACGATCTGCGTCATCGCACTCCGCCGCGGCGCGAAAAGGAGGGTGCCGCAGCGCCGGCAGCGCGCCCGCGCGCCGACGGCGAGCTCGGCGTCGCGATGCAGGACGTCGCAGACCGGACAGGCGACGAGGCCCATCCCGGCGTCGGGAACGGCCTCCGTCCGCAGGTCGGATGTCATGCCTGTGCTCACCGTGTGGTTCCCCCGAGGATCGAATCTGCGGCCAAACTAGGCCAGGCCGGTCCGGGATACCAATCACGCTGGCCGACGGATCGGAAACATTGGCGGCTGGCCGATCGCGCCCCGCGAAACGGATCGCCGCCTGCCCGCAATCGAATGCGCCGATCCCGGGCCAACCGCCGGAAGAAGGAAGAATGGCGCGCCGGAGAGGATGAAGATGGGAACTGTTATGTCCTTGTGGGCGCTTTGTAATTTTCTGAATGCGCCAACGCGCCAAGCTAAGGAGCCGGCCTGACAAGGAGCCGTATCATCCGCGTGCCACGCCCCTTATAGTCGTCTCCGACAGGCTTGAATCCTGCCTTGGCGAGCGTTGCAAGCATGGCACCATTGTCTGTGCGGGTAGTAGCGAACACGCCAGCGCCGTCGGCATGCTCAAGGGCGTGAGCGACGAGCCGATGGGAGAGTCTCTTACCTTGCATCTCCGGAAGCAGAAGAACGTACCCCAACTCGTACGGGAAGCTGTCTTCTTCGATCTTCACGCCCGCCTTTTCGCAAATGCGCCTGCGATAGCTCGCCTGCGGACGCTTTAGCGCCGTGATCCCTTTAATTTCTTCTGCGCATCTGACCAGAATCAATGCCTTCGCGCTCCTGATGTTGGTCGCAAGCGCATCGCCGCCGACCTCACCGCCCTGCTGAACGAGGTTGCTGAATGCAGCCCGTTCCTCCTCGGAAAGCCTGTGTGGGGCGGCGACTGTGATTTCGATCTCGGCGCTCATAGTCAAACCGCTCCCTGCTGCTCTCCCGCACCGCCCTTCCACGGATCACCAGGTAAACGGCGGATCAAGGCCGCGCTGACCGCTTCCGCTGCCGTTTCAAGGTTCCAGGAATAGCCCCTCGCCAGTAGTGGTCCAATGTCTGTGGTGAACTGTGGATCGGACAGTTTCTGGTGCATGTTCTGCTCGAACAGGGCGCGGGTAACGTTGTGCCCGCCTTGATCCATATAGGTCGTGAAGGCGGAAACGATCCGCTCGGGATCGATGCCATCCTGTTCGAGCGCGACGGCGAGGTCGAACAGGTCGCGGCCCTTCTTGCGCTGATACAGCGCCCGCAGCTTCGTGCCGAGAAGTTCGTCCAACTCGTAAGTCGGGATATCGCATGCGCCTTCATACCAGCGCGACGACACGGTGAATGGATGGCGGATGAAGCCATGAACGGCGAAATGTTCCCGCGAGTTGATTTCCACCTTGAGCCGCATGGCGAGCGGCGGCACATCTTCGGAACCGAACCGATAGACGAACGTCACCCGGCCTTCGGTCTGCTTCCAGCGCGGTGCCCCGAGCCAGGGATCGAGTGTAGACCGTAGGGCATCCATGACCGGACCGGCAGGTTCCGCGCGCATCTGTACGAGATCGATATCCTCGGAATAGCGGGCGGCGGGCTTGAGATAGAGCTTGTAAAGCGCCGTCCCGCCGCGAAATGCCAGCGCGTCGGCAAGCACGGGGTTGGAGAAAATTTCGACCAGCGCGCGGCTGATGATGAGGTCCTGCTCTACCTGGATGTCCTGAACCCACGGTGCCTGCGTACGCCATGCGGTGATGTAGTCGCGCGGGATCATAGCTCGGACTCCACGGCGACATTGACGAACAGCCGCCAGTCGTCGTCGCGAACGGCGTCTCGGTGCTGTGCCGACGGCAGCAGGACAGCCGTGTTGCGGGCATGCTTGCGAACATAGGCTTTTAGCGGTCCCGTCCGGTCGTTCGCCCCGGCCTGATCCAGAAGGTAACCGAGCCTTTGCGCCCATGGCACGGGCGCGGTTTCAGCGGCGGCAACAAGCTTTTCCGCATCGATGTTCTCGGCGAGTTCTCCAAGGATCGTCGCGACCTGATCGAGGCCGCCGATATGGTCGTGATAGCCGACAATGTCGATCGCGGTGGCTTCGGGCGTGGAGACGAGGACGGTGCCGCGCGGCGTGTTGAAACTCTGCGTGGGCACGGCTGCGATATTTTTGCGCACTATGAAACCCACACGCACCGCACCGCAAACGATGGCGCGGCGCGCTCTGGCCACCATGACCTGAAATTCCTGAGGACGATGATGGGCCGCGCCGTGGAACTGGGCGGCGGACAGCAGGCCTGCATAGTAGGACTGACCCAGCCTGTCCATCAGGGCCGGAACGAATTGTTCGGCTGGCAGACTGCCGAGCGACTGGTATTCGGGAGGCACGATGACGTAGAAACCCCGTGCCGGTGACGCGATCAGGCCCTGCTTGCTCAGGCGATTCAGGGCCAGCTTCGTTGCGGCGGCCGATACACCGAGCGCGTCCTGCGCTTCGGACGACGTGAAGTGATACCGTCCGCTAGCGGCGGCGCGGGAAATGAAGTCACGAGCGTGCGGACGCGATTCCGATTTCATGTGCACAAAGTATCAT
>WOZM01000292.1 GCA_011620265.1 Paracoccaceae bacterium | reverse complement strand
TCCGTAACGCGTGAGGTTGTTTTCCAGCGCCGGAACCGACCGCGCCAGCGTCGTCACCACCGAGAACCTGTTCGAGAGCATCGAGGCCATGTGATAGGCGGCCTCGCCGATGCCGATCACCGGCCGGTCGGTCAGGCAGCGCGCGGCATCAAGGCCGGTATCGTCGAAACAGGCGATGACGACGGCGTCGAAGCCCGCCGTCCTCCGGATGATCTCGAGCAGGCCGGGTACGCACATCGCCTCGTCGTAGAAGCCCTCGATCGCCGCCGGTCCTTCCTTCGGGTTCACCGCGATGATTTCGGTTCCGGGCGATGCGACGCGTCGCGCGGTCGCGCCGATCGTTTCGGTCATGTGCCGGGTCGTGTTCGGGTTGATGACGAGAATGCGCATCATGCCACCTACAGTTCACCGCCGAGATAGGCGGCCTTGATCCGGTCGTCGCCCATCAGGTCCTTGCTGTCGCCAGACAGCACCACCGTTCCGGTCGAGAGCGCATAGGCGCGGTCGGAGATCGAAAGCGCCATGCGGGAGTTCTGTTCGACGAGAAGCACGCTCACCCCCTCGTCGCGGCTGATCGCGACGATGGCGCGGGCGATGTCCTGCACCAGTTTCGGCGCGATGCCGAGCGAGGGTTCATCGAGGAGAAGAAGCCTCGGCTTCGCCATCAGCGCCCGGCCGATCACCATCATCTGCTGCTCGCCGCCCGAGAGCGTGCCGGCCTGCTGGCCGAACCGTTCCTTCAGGCGGGGGAAACGGTGCAGCACGCTGTCGAGCGTCCGCTGGATATCCGCCTTGTCGGACCGGGTGAACGCCCCCATCAAGAGGTTGTCCTTCACCGACATGTAGGGAAAGACCCGGCGGCCTTCGGGCACCATCGCGATACCCTTCCGGACGATGTCCGCGACCGAAGTCCCGTCGATCCGCCGACCCATGTAGTGGATCTCGCCCGAGCGGATCTTCCGCAGGCCGGTGATCGCCCTGAGGATCGAGGACTTGCCCGCCCCGTTCGCGCCGATCAGCGCGACGGTCTCGCCCTCGTTCAGTTCGATCGACACGCCCTTCAGCGCATAGACGTGGTGGTAGTAAAGCTCGACATTCCGGAAGGTCAGCATCTGGGTCATGGCCTACATCCCGATCGCCGCGTCTTCGCTGCCGAGATAGGCCTCGATGACTTTTTCGTTTGCCTGGATTTCGGCCGGCGTGCCCTCGGCGATCTTCTCGCCGAAATTGATCACCACGATCCGGTCGGAGATCTTCATCACCGCTGGCATGTCGTGCTCGACCAGCAGCACCGTCACGCCGCGCTCGTCGCGCAGGCGCCGGACATTGGCGACCATGCGCATCGTCTCGTCATGGTTCATGCCGGCGAAAGGTTCGTCCAGCAGCAGGACGGTGGGGTTGGTGGCAAGACCGATCGCCATGCCGAGCGCGCGCAGATGCCCCTGCGGCAGGTTCGAGGCGAACTCGTCCCGGATCGCGCCCATGCCGAGAAAGTCGATGATCTCGTCGGCTGAGGCGCCGAACTCCGCTTCGTCCGACCGCGCCTGTTTCGTGCCGAGGAAGAAGCCGAGGAGCGACGCTTTGGAGCGCAGGTGATGGGCGACGATGATGTTCTCGCGCACCGTCATCGAACGGAAGATCGTGGTTTCCTGGAAGGTCCTGACCACGCCCAAACGCGCCACCTTGTGCGGCGCAAGGTTCGAGATGCGCCGCCCCTTGAGCAGCACCTCGCCCGACGTGGTCCTGAGGAACGAGGCGATGAGCTTGAAGAGCGTCGATTTGCCCGCCCCGTTCGGCCCGATCACCGACAGGATCTCGCGTTCGGCCACGTCGAACGAGATGTCGTTGTTCGCCGTCAGCCCACCGAAGCGCTTGGTCACGCCCTTGACTTGCAGGATCGGGGTCACTTGCGGCCTCCCTTGCGTTCGAAGAGGCTCAGCACGCCATTGGGCAGGAAGAGCATGAGAATGATGAGAAGCGACGAGTAGATCAGGAGCTGGAAGCGCCCTGCGGTGAAGAGAAGATCCCAGCCGAAATAGAGCATCAACGTGCCAAGCATGGGTCCGAAGACATAGCCAAGCCCGCCGAGGAAGCAGTTCAGCATGAAGTTCACGCTGTCGGTGACCTGGAAGGACGACGGATAGATCGACTGCGAGATCGCCACGAACATGGCCCCGGCGATCCCGCCGAAGAAGGACGAGATCGAATAGGCGAGGACGCGCAGATAGGCGGTGTTCACCCCGATCGAGGCCGACAGTTCCTCGTTCTGCTGCAAGGACCGGCAAAGATGCCCGAGCCGCGAATTCACGATGCGGTAGAGCGCGGCGTAGCAGATCACCATCAGGAAAGCAGCGACCAGATAGAAGGCGAGCTTGGGGTTCTCCAGCGTCGCGAAGTCCGGGATCAGCGTCAGGCCGAAGATCGACAGTTCGCCCGGCAGCGGGATCGAGGTGATGCCCTTGGCGCCGTTGGTCACCGGCAGGGCGAGCGCCGCGAGCCGTCCGACCTCGGTCAGGACGAGCGTGACCATCGCGAAATAGACGCCGCGAAGCCTGAGGATCGGCAGGCCGATCAGGATCGACAGCCCGGCGCAGAAGAGCCCCGCGAGCGGCAGCGTCGCCCAGAAGCTGAAGCCCGCCTGGGTCGTCAGGATCGCCGAGACATAGCCGCCCGCCAGCGCATAGGCGCCCTGGCCGATATTGATCCGGCCGATATAGAAGGTCAGCCAGACCCCCGCCGAGGCGATGGAAAGAAGCGCCACCGAGGTCAGCGTATAGTAGAAGTCCCACCGTCCGGTGACGCTGATGAGCCACGGCACGATCCCGAAGACCGCGATCAGGAAGACCCCGACGCCGACCAGCTTTTGCGTGTTCATGCCCTCATCCCCACGGCTTGCCCATCAGGCCCTGCGGCCGGAAGGCGAGGAAGACCATCAGCGAGGCGAAGATCATGAGATAGGTGATATCGCCGTAGGCAGCGAGCACGGTCAGGCCGATGCTCTCCATCATTCCAAGGATGAAGCCCCCGGCGATGGCGCCCGAAATGACGCCCGCGCCGCCGATCATGATCATCATGAATGCCTTGATCGAGGTCGGTCCGCCCATGCCGAGATTGATGCCGGTGATGGTGACCAGAA
The DNA here is from genome assembly GCA_011620265.1 of Paracoccaceae bacterium. GTDB lineage: Bacteria > Pseudomonadota > Alphaproteobacteria > Rhodobacterales > Rhodobacteraceae > Albidovulum. The sequence continues at coordinate 31,669 of WOZM01000292.1, read as the reverse complement.
GCCCGCCGACAAGACCCGCGAGCATTGCGCCCAACGCGAAGCCCAGCATCGAATAGCGCGCCACGTCGACACCCATCAGCTCGGCCGCCACCCGGTCCTGCGCGAGGGCGCGCATGGCGCGTCCGGCCTTGGTATATTGCATGAAGAGGATGAACCCCGCGATCATCGCGATTGCCAGCACCCCGATCAGGATGCGGTCGTAAGGCATGATGATGCGGAAATCCCAGTTGAGGACACCGTTCACGATCTTCGGCACGCCGCGCTGCTTTTCGCCGAAGACGAGCAGGATCACCGCGTCAAGGAAGAAGGCGATCCCGGCGGCGAGGAGCATCGTCGATTCCTCGCGCTTCGACTTCCGGATGACCGGCGCGAAGAGATACTTCTCGACCGCCGCGCCCACCACCGCCAGCACGACCGCCGAGGCAATCAGGCCGACGATGAACGGCAGGCCGAATTGCGCGACGACGGTGTAGGTCACGAAGCCGCCCAGCACGTACATCTGACCATGCGCGAAGTTCAGGACGTTCATGAGCGAGAAGATGAGCGTGAGCCCGAGCGCAATAAGGGCGTACTGGGCGCCGAGATAGAGCCCATTGACGATGATCTGTTCCATCTCAGTCCTCTGGATCGGCCGGGCCCCGCCCCCCCCCCGTTCGGGAGTGGCCGGACCCTGCAAGGCGATGTTCTGGAAGGTTCAGTCGACCTGCGCCACGAACAGCGTCTCGAACGCGCCGTCCTTGAAGACGTTCACGACGAGCGGCACCGCGACCTGCCGCTTTTGCCCGAACGACGTCGAGCCGACATAGGTCAGCTTCGCGTCGCCCACCATGTAGGGGTTCGGCGCCTCGAACGTGTCCATCGTCGCCTTGAACGCCTCGACATCGGTCATCGCGGCGGGGTTCGCCTTGATGGTCTCGAGGATGTATTCGAGCGCATAGACCTTGGTGTTGGACTCGTCGTTATACTCGCCGAACATCTTGGTGTAGCGGTCGACGAATTCGCGCATCGTGTCCGATGCAAGCTCCGCCGTCGACGCACCGCCGACCGAGATGAAACCGTTGGCCAGTTCACCCGCGCCTTCCTCCAGAACGCCCGCGTCCTGCGCGGTCTCCGTCGAGATGAGCCCGGCATAGCCGAGTTCGCGGGCCGAGCGGATCAGCTGCGGCGCGTTGGCGGGCGAGACGCCCGAGAGGACCAGAAGGTCCGGCTGGGTCTGGATCACCGGCAAGAGGACCGGGGTGAAGTCGGTGGTGTCGACCTGGTAGGTCACGCTGTCCGAGACGACCTCCATCCCCAGCGCCTTGGCGGCCTCGACGCCGCCGTCACGCTGGCTGAGCGGATCGGATTCGTTGGCGGCGACGAAGGCAATCTTCTTCACCCCGTTGTTTTCCATCAGATATTTGTAGATCGCCGGGCCGGACTGGTAGTTGGCGACCATGCCGAGAACCGCGTTCGACGCGGGCGCGGTGTAAAGCTCTTTCGGGAAGGCGTAGGGGAAATACATGATCCCGTTCTGCTCGGCCACGGGGCGAACTGCGGCGGCGCCGTCGTCGACATTCGGGCCGACAACGTAGTGGATGCCTTCCTGCGCCATCTTCTCCATGCCGGCGATCGCACGCTTGGGGTCCTTCTGGTCGTCGAAGGCGACGATCTCGATGTCGTACGTGGTGCCGCCGATCTCGTATCCGCCAAGCTCGTTCAGCCACGCCGCGCGGGTTTCCATCGATCGCTGGTTCGAAATGCCCCATGCTGCGGCAGGGCCGGAGGTGACGCCGACGAAGCCGATCTTGAGGACCGGGTTCTCGGCATGGGCCATGCCGAGGAACGACAGGCCGGTCACGGCGGCAAGAGCCGTTGATTTGAGCAGAGTGCGTCTTTTCATCTGAATCTCCCGGAATGCCATCCGGTTTTCTTCCGACGCTCCCTTAGGCCAGAGTCGGTGCGGCACCGGCATTCGGCAGGATTGTTAACAATCAAGTCAACAAAAAATTGAATTATTGTCGACAGTATTACGCTCTTGTTGGACACGGATCCGGACTATATCTGATGCCAAACGACCCTGGACCTTGGAAAACAAGCGCTATGACCCTACCTGGCCCGAACAGGGAACAGCTTTCGACTGCGGAGGAGGTTGCCGAAGAACAGATCGTTGAGCGCATTTTTGAGGCGGTGATCGAACAGCGCCTGCCGCCGGGGACCAAGCTTTCCGAATCGGCGCTCTGCGAGGCGTTCGGGGTCGGCCGCATGCGCATTCGCCGGAGCCTTCTGCTGCTGGCGAGCCGCGAAGTGGTCGAACTTCACTCCAACCGGGGCGCCTTCGTCGCGCGGCCGACGGCCGTGCAGGCGCGTGAGGTATTCGAGGCCCGGCTGGCAATCGAACCCAACGTCGCGCGGATGGTGGCCAACCGCGCAACCGCGCAGGATATCGCGGTACTCGCCCGTCACCTGGAGCTGGAATCGCAGGCCCATGCCAGCGGCAACCGCCGTGACGCGATCCGGCTCTCGGGCCAGTTCCACACGATGCTCGCGCAGATCGCCGGAAACGGTGTGATGCTGCGGATGATCAAGGAACTGATTACCCGCACGTCGCTGATCATCGGCATCTACGGGGCGCCGGGTGTCACCAATTGCCGCGACGATGAACACGCGGACCTGATCGACGCCCTGCGCAAGGCCGATGCGGAGCGCGCGTCCGAGATCATGGCTGCGCATCTGCGTCACATCGAAGAGCGGGTCGACCTGACGGCCAGACCCGGCGTCGGTGTCGATCTGATTTCGGTGTTTGGCGGACGGGGCGCGCGCGGCGCGTAGCTCAGGCGATCCGGCGCGAAGGAGAACGCGAGCAGGAAGACGCCAAGGCTGATGACGAGCCGGGGCAGGGGGCGGCGGAAGTCGGCGGTGAAGGGCCGCCAGTTCAGGACCACATGCGCGCCGACGCCGGCGATCATCGCCGGCCCGATCCATTCGTGCAAAAGCTTGTTCACCCCGACATCGAGGTGGAAGAACATCAGGATCCCGGTCACGCCGGCGGCAAGAAACGTGGCGATGACGAGGGGGGGGGTGCCCACCTGCACAGGGTCATGGTCGGTCCTTTCCGGTCTGGCGCGTTTCCGGTTCCTGACCGTTGAACGCGCGACCGCCGCCGCACCCTCGCCGCATTGCAGCAAAAATCACTGGTAGCGCAGGGCCTCGATCGGATCGAGCCGGGCGGCGGAGCGGGCGGGGAAATAGCCGAAGACGATGCCGACAACGGCCGAGAAGGCGAAGGCCAGGGCGATGATCGACAGGCTCGGCGAGAACGGGATCGTCATCACCTGCGCGCCGACATAGGCGAGTGTCAGGCCAAGAATGATGCCGAGCGCCCCGCCGATCAGCGACAGCACGATGGCCTCGATCAGGAACTGCGTCATCACCTGCCGCGACTGCGCGCCGACGGCGAGGCGGATGCCGATCTCGCGCGTGCGTTCGGTGACGGAGACCAGCATGATGTTCATGATCCCGATCCCGCCGACCAGAAGGCTGACGGCCGCGACGGCCGAGAGGAGCCCGGTCAGGACGTTGTTGATCCCGGTCAGCATCGAGGAGATCTCCTTCATGTCGGTGACGGAGAAATTGTCGACCTTGCCGATCTCGATCCGCCGGCGCTCGCGCATCAGGGCCTCGATGTCGCGGATGCCGCGATCGGTGGTGACGTTCGGCGCCAGCGCGACGCGGATCGAGGCGACGTCGGAATTGCCGGCGATGCGGCGCTGCATCATGCGGATCGGCACGATGACGACGTCATCCTGGTCCATGCCGAAGGACGAGGCGCCCTTGGCCTGCAGGAGGCCCGCCACCTCGCAGGAGATCGACTTCAGCCGGATCACCTCGCCGGTCGGATCGGTGTTGCCGAAGAGCGTCTGGCGCACCGTCTCGCCGATGATGCAGACTGCGGCGCCGGCCTTCTCCTCGGCGGCGGTGAAGCCTCGCCCGCGCAGGATCGGCCAGTTGTTGACCTCGAGATAGCTCATGTCGGTGCCCGTCACCGTCGTCGTCGCGTTGGCGTTGCCGTAGACGGCCGTCAGGCTGGAAGAGGTCACGGGCGAGGCCACGTCGATCACCGAAAGCGCCTCAAGCGCCTCCGCGTCGGCGAGCCGGAAGGCCGGCGCGTCCTCGCGGGTGCCGGGGCCCATCATCGCCCGGCCCGGGCGCAGGATGAGGACGTTGCTGCCAAGGCTCTCGACGCTCGCCGTCACCTGTTCGGACGATCCCTGTCCGATCGTCACCATGGCGATGACCGCGGCGACGCCGATGACGACGCCGAGCACCGTCAGGAACGAACGGAGCGCATTGCGCAGGATCGCCTGGAACGCCAGCCGGACGGTTTCCCAGATCATTGCGTGGCCTCCGGTGCCGTCTCGCGGTCGGATTCGATCCGGCCGTCGATGAACGTGACGAGCCTGTGGGCATAGGCCGCCATGTCCTCCTCGTGGGTGACCATGACGATTGTCATGCCGTCGTCACGGTTCAGCCCCGCCAGAAGCCCCATGATCTCGCGCGAGCGGGTGGTGTCGAGGTTGCCGGTCGGCTCGTCGGCGAGGATCACCATCGGACCGCCGGCAAGCGCCCGGGCGATGGCGACGCGCTGCTGCTGGCCGCCCGACAGCTCCGACGGGTCGTGATGCTCGCGCCCCTGAAGCCCGACCTTGGCCAGCGCCTCGGCCGCCAGCCGGGCGCGCTCGGCGCGGGGCAGGCCCTTGTAGATCAGCGGCAGCTCGACATTCTCGAGCGCGGTGGTGCGCGCCAGAAGGTTGAAGCCCTGGAACACGAAGCCGAGATAGTGCCGGCGCAGGAGCGCCCGCTGGTCGCGGCTGAGATGCGAGACATCGGCGCCGTTGAAGCGGTAGGTCCCGGCCGTCGGCCGGTCGAGGCAGCCGATGATGTTCATCGCGGTGGACTTGCCCGAACCCGACGGCCCCATGATCGCGACGAATTCGCCCTTGCGGATCGTCAGGTCGACGCCGTCGAGGGCGCGCACCTCGGCCTCTCCCTTGCCGTAGGTGCGGCAGATGCCGCTCAGCTCGATCAGCGCGGGCGCGGCCATCTCAGCCGGCCTCGCTCTGGTCGGTGATGACGGCGTCGCCTTCGGCGATCTCGCCCGCCAGGATCACGGTACGCTTGCCGTCGCTTGGCCCGATCTCGACCGGAACCTCGGTGGCGACGCCGGCGCGCAGCACCCAGACGGAGCGGCCCGAGGACGTGCCGGACCCGGAGCCGGACGGCCGGCGCGGCATGATGAAGCCGAGAAGGCCGCTGCCGTTGCCGCTGTCTTCCGCGATCTGCGGCGGCGCGTAGCGCAGCGCCGCGTTCGGCACCTGCAGCGCGTCCTCGATCCGGTCGACGGTGATCGCCGCCGTCGCGGTCATGCCGGGGCGGAGCGCGAGGTCGTCGTTCTCCACCGTCAGCACCGCCTTGTAGGTGACGACGCCCTCGGTCGATTCCGGCGCGTAGCGCACCTGGGTGATCTCGGCCGAGAACGCCCGCCCGCTATAGGCGTCGACGGTGAAACTTGCTGTGTTGCCGACCCGGACCTGGCCGATATCGGCCTCGTCCACATCGACGCGCAACTCCATCGACCGCAGATCCTCGGCGATGGTGAAGAGCGTCGGCGCCGAGAGCGAGGAGGCGACGATCTGCCCGGGATCGGCGGCGCGGTCGAGCACGACGCCGTTGATCGGCGAGCGGATCACGGTCTTTTCGAGGTCGGAGCGGTTCGAGGACAGGGCCGCCTCGGCCAGCACCACGTCGGCCTCGGCGATGGCAAGCGCGGCCTTGGCGTTCTTGTAGGCGGTCTCGTAGCCGATGAAGTCGCGCCGCGAGGTGGCGCCAAGCTTGTCGAGCCGGCCTTGCGCCTCGTAGTTCGTTTCCGCCTCGTAGAGATTGGCCTCGGCCTGTTCGACCCGCGCCTTCGCGGCATCGAGCGAGGCTTCGGAATTCGCGACCTGGGCCTTGAGCTTGGTGTCGTCGAGCCGCGCGAGCACCGCGCCCGCCTCGACCCGGTCGTTGTAGTCCGCCGCCACCTCGACAAGGGTGCCCGAAAGCTCGGACGAGACATCGACCTGGCGCGTCGGCTGGACCGTGCCGGTGGCGATCACCGTGACGGTGAGGGTGCCGCGCGACGCGGGCTCGGTGATGTAGGTCACGCCGCCGCCGGTGTCGCGCCCGGACCAGAAGACCCAGCCGCCGATCCCTGCCGCGAGGAGAATGAGCACCGCCAGCACCCGGCCCCAGCGCCGGCCGTGTCCTTCCCGCTCGAGAAGGGCCGATGTGTCGTCGGTCTGTTCGGCCATTGTCCCGTCCTCTCGCGCAACCGGGTTCCGTCTAGGCTGAGCCCGGCCACCCTGCCATGATACGGATCATGTCCCATTTTCCGTTGCTCTGGTGCGGAAAATGCCTGCGCATGAGGAACTGATTGCCGACGGGTGCCGGCGGATGGTGATTGCCGACTGCAACCGTGCGGCGGGCGAGGCCGCGGCAGCGGATTTGCGGGCAGGCGGGCGGGGCCGATATGCGCTACCTTGCCGCCGCCTCGTGTTCGGCCTCGAAGGCGGCGCTGGCGAATGTCACGAAGAATGCCGCAAGAATGCCGCTCCGCCATCACCGGATCCGGGTGAGCGGCATCAATTGCGGCTGGATGGATACGCCGGGAGAAATTCGCTGCGGTCGCTGTTTCTCGCAGGAAATCAGGGAAATGGCAGGCGATGCTCAACCGTGTCCGCGTTCGGGATCGGCGCGGGTCGGCACGGTCGGGAACCACTCGGCATAGGGCGAGGCGCGCGTCCGGTCATAGAGGGCCGAGAGGGCGGCGACCGGATCCTCCGACCAGTCGATGCGAAGGGTCAGCGGCGCGCTGTCGTCGGCCACGACGAGAAGGGCCGCCGATTGCAGCCCGCGGCTGTCGCCGCCGGCCGCTTCGGCCGCGACAAGCGCGGCGATGAGGCGTTCGGTGAAGGTGCCGGTCGCCCGCCCGAACCCCGCGAGCATGGCCGTCAGAACCTCGGGGCCGGTCAGGAGGTTGCCGCTGACGACGACGCCGTCCTCCGCTAGCGATCCGTGCCAGGGCGTGTTCCGGGCGCCGGTGAAGGCCGACGTGCCCCCCGCGCGGTCGAGCGCGGCGAGTTGCCGCCAGTCGCGGCCACGATCCGGGCCGGTGACGGCGGCCACCGCGTCCACCGCACCGGCGCCGCCGGCCATGCGCGCCAGCACCTCCTCGCCCCAGAGCGTGGAGGGCGCGGCACCCTGCGAGGCCGACATCCCGGCCCGGGAATCGCCGCGCAGCACCCAGCCGCCGACGCAGAGGCTGCCCGTCGCCGCAGCCCCGCCGAGGGCGCCCGTGCCTTCGTCGCGGGCAAGAATGGAAAAGGTCATGCGGTCGCTCCGTTCCAGTTGTTTCAATTTATCATGAAAATTTTGACGATGGCAAATTATCATGATAAATATGCGGATACAAACAACACAACAGGGGGCCTCGCACATGCCATTCACCACGCTTTCCCGTCGGGGCTTCGGCCTCCTGACCGCAGCACTTCTGGCGACCTCGTCGCTGACCGTGCCGGCACTGGCCGAGACGCCGCCGGGGGTCCTCGTCGTCGGCCAGATCGCAGAACCGCAATCGCTCGACCCGCATGCGGTGACGGCGGTCAACGATTTCCGCATCCTGATGAACGTCTATGACGGGCTGGTGCGCTACAAGGCCGGCACGCTGGAAGTGGAGCCGGCGCTCGCGACCGGCTGGGAGATCAGCGCGGACGGCACCGCCTACACCTTCACGCTGCGCGAGGGCGTGAGCTTCCATGACGGCAGCGCCTTCGATGCCGAGGCGGTGGTGTTCAACTTCGACCGGATGCTGAAGGACGATCACCCCTATCACGACACCGGCCCCTTCCCGCTGTCGTTCTTCTTCTCGGCGGTCCAGTCGGTCGAGGCGGTGGACGCGAAGACGGTCAGGTTCACCCTGAACGAGCCCTATGCGCCGTTCCTCTCGAACCTCGCCTATCCGACCGGCCTCATCGTCTCGCCCGCCGCGGTGATGGAGCACGGCAAGGAATTCGGCCGCCACCCCTCGGGCACCGGCCCCTTCAGGTTTGCCGAGTGGCGCGCGAACGAGGCGGTGGTGGTCGAGAGGAACCCCGGCTACTGGGACGGCGAGGCGGCCTCGGACGCGGTGATCTACCGCCCCATCACCGATGCCAATACCCGCGTGGCCGAAATGCTGGCGGGCGGCATCGACATGATGGTCGAGGTGCCGCCGACGGCCCTGTCGCAGTTCCAGGGCGATGCCTTCAAGGTCGCGGAGCAGGCCGGCCCCCATGTCTGGTTCCTGATCCTGAACGCCAAGGAAGGCCCCTTCGCCGACAAGCGGGTGCGGCAGGCCGCGAACTACGCGATCAACAAGGAGGCGCTGGTCAACGATGTCCTCGAGGGCACCGCCGAGGTCGCCGCCGGCCCGACGCCGCCCGCCTTCGCCTGGGCCTACAACGAGGCGCTCGAGCCCTATCCCTACGATCCCGAAAAGGCCAGGGCGCTCCTGGCCGAGGCCGGGGCGGAAGGCGCGGAGCTGACCTTCTACGTGACCGAGGGCGGGTCGGGCATGCTCGATCCCGTGGCGATGGGCACGGCGATCCAGGCCGACCTCGCCGCCGTGGGGCTGAACGTGAAGATCGAGACCTACGAGTGGAACACCTTCCTTGGCAACGTGAACCCCGGACTTGAAGGCAAGGCCGACATGGCCGAGATGGCGTGGATGACCAACGATCCCGACACGCTGCCGTTCCTGGCACTCCGGACCGATGCCTGGCCCGACAAGGGCGGCTTCAACTCGGGCTACTATTCCAACCCCAAGGTCGATGAGCTTCTGGAGGCGGCGCGGGTCTCGACGGATCAGTCCGAACGTGCCCGGCTCTACAAGGAGATGCAGGTGATCGTCCACGACGACGCGCCCTGGGTCTTCGTCGCGAACTGGAAGCAGAATGCGGTGACGAGTGCAGCGGTTCAGGGGTTCGCGCTGGAGCCTTCCTTCTTTCTTCTCCTGAAGAACGTCGCGAAGAACTGACGCGCGGGGGCCCGGGCGGATCGCATCGCCCGGGCCTTCCTTTCGCCTTGAGGTCGGATGCCTCCGGCGGGGATATTTGTCGCAAGATGAAGCGAAGGGGACGGCATGGGCGGCTATATCGTCAAACGCCTGGTCTCGGCGGTTCCGGTGCTTGTGGGCATCACCGTGATCGTCTTCACGATCATGGCGCTCATTCCCGGCGATCCGGCGACGGCGATCCTCGGGAGTTACGCGACGCCGGAGAACGTGGAGCGGCTGAACCGTGAACTGGGCCTCGACCGGCCGCTCGTCAGCCAGTATTTCATCTGGCTCGGCAACCTGGCGCAGGGCGATCTCGGGCGGTCCTTCGCGCTGAACCGGCCGGTCCTCGACGAGGTGCTGGAGCGGTTTTCCGCGACGCTGGTGCTTGCCGGGGCGGCCTTTGTCCTCTGCGCGGTGACGGGCATCGCGGCGGGTGTGGTTTCGGCGGCGCGGCAATACGGTTGGGCGGACAAGGCGATCACCGTGGCGGTGATCCTCGGCATCTCGGTGCCGTCCTTCTTTCTCGGAATGATGATGATCCTTCTCTTCGCGGTCAGGCTGCGCTGGTTGCCGGTCTCTGGCATGTACGAGATCTATGGCGGCGGCGATCTGAAGGACCTCCTGCGCCATCTCGCGATGCCGGCGCTGGCGCTTTCCGTCGTGGCGACGGGCGTCATCGCCCGGCTCACCCGGGCGGCGATGCTCGAGGTGCTCCGGCAGGATTTCATCCGCACCGCGCGCGCCAAGGGCGTGGGCGAGGGGCGGGTGATCTGGGGCCATGCCTTGCGCGCGGCGATGGTCTCGGTGATCCCGGTTCTCGGCATCCAGGCCGGATTCGTCCTGTCCGGCGCGGTCTATATCGAGATGGTCTTCCAGTGGCCCGGCATCGGCCGGATGCTGGTCGATGCGATCCTCAAGCGCGACATCCTGCTGGTGCAGGGGGGCGTCGTCTTCGTCGCGGGCTGCTACGTGGTCTTCAACATCCTCGTCGACGTGGCGCAAAGCCTTCTCGATCCGAGGATCCGGACATGAGGCTCTTCCTCACGCTTCTTGCCCGCAACCGGCTGGCGGTCTTCGGCGCGGCGGTGCTGGCCTTCGTCGTCCTCGTGGTTCTGCTCGCGCCGCTCCTGCCGCTTGCCGATCCGGATGTGACCAGCACCGGCGACCGCTTCCTGCGGCCGCTCGGTGGCGGGCCCCTTCTCGGCACCGACCATCTTGGCCGGGACCTCCTGTCGCGGCTCGTCTGGGGGACGCGGCTGTCGCTGGCGGTCGGCGTCGCGGCGGCGGTTCTGGCCGGCTCCATCGGGGCGGCGATCGGTGTGGTCGCGGGCTATTTCGGCGGGAGCATCGACAATGTGGTCATGCGCGGCGTCGACATGCTGATGGCCTTTCCCTACATCCTCCTCGCGCTCGCCATCGTCGCGGCATTGGGGCCGGGGCTGATGAACGCGCTCATCGCGGTGGCTGCCGTCAACGTGCCGTTCTTCGCCCGGAACATCCGCGGCATCACGGTCGGCATCGCGCACAAGGAATTCGTCGATGCCGCGCGGCTTGCAGGGATGGGGCATGGCCGCATCCTGATCTCCGAGATCGTGCCGAACGTGCTGCCGGTCGTCGTCGTCGCCATGTCCACGACCATCGGCTGGATGATCCTCGAGACGGCGGGCCTGTCGTTCCTCGGACTCGGCTCCCAGCCGCCGCAGGCCGATCTCGGCTCCATGCTCGGCGAGGCGCGGGCGGCGCTGATCACCGCGCCGCATACCTCGGTGGTGCCTGGCGTGATGATCCTTCTCATCGTCATGTCGATCAACCTTCTCGGCGACGGGGTGCGCGATGCGCTCGATCCGCGCCTGCGCTCGGGCGCGCTGTCGCGGCCGATGGCGGCGACGCTGGTGGATCGGGCCGGGGTGCCGGAACCGAAAGGCGCGGGGCTGCTGAGCATCGAGGACCTCAGGACGGAGTTCCGCGTCGGCCCGCGCCGCTACAAGGCGGTGGGCGGGGTGTCGCTGTCGCTCGCGCCCGGCGAATGCGTCGGGCTGATCGGCGAGAGCGGGTCGGGCAAGTCGGTGACGGCCTTGTCGGTCATGGGCCTTGTCGCCTCGCCCCCGGGGGTCATCACCGGCGGCGCGGTGCGGCTCGAGGGCGAGGACCTGATCGGCGCGCCCTACGGGCGGCTCAGATCGCTGCGCGGCGACCGGGTGGCCTATATCTTCCAGGATCCGCTCGCCACGCTGCATCCGCTCTACCGGGTCGGCGACCAGCTCGCCGAGGCGATCCGGGTGCACCATCCCGTGAGCCGCGCGGAGGCGGGGGCGCGGGCGGTGAAGCTTCTGGCTGACGTGCGTATTCCCAATGCCGAGGCGCGGGCGCGGGCGTTCCCGCATGAGCTTTCGGGCGGGATGCGCCAGCGGGTCGGCATCGCGATGGCGCTCGCGAACGAGCCGGAGATCATCATCGCGGACGAGCCGACAACCGCGCTCGACGTGACGGTGCAGGCGCAGATCCTGTCGCTCCTCGACGATCTGCGCCGGAAACGGGGGCTCGCGATCCTCTTCATCACCCATGATTTCGGCGTCGTCGGCCAGCTCTGCGACCGCGTGGCGGTGATGTATGCCGGCCGGATCGTCGAGGAGGGGCGGACGCAAGAGGTGCTCTCCGCCCCCGCCCATCCCTATACGAAGCGGCTCATCGCCTGCGTGCCCGAGCTTGGCGGCGGGCGGCGGCGGCTCGAGGCGATCCCCGGCCTGCCGCCGGCGGTCGATGCGCTCCCTGCGGGCTGCGCCTTCGCCCCGCGCTGCGCGAAGGCCGACGCGGCGTGCCGGGCGGGGGAGATCGCGCTCGCCGGCACCGGGCGCAAGCTGCGCTGCCTGAAACCGGAGGTCATCGCATGACGCTGGCGCTGAAGACCGACGGCCTCGCCAAGACCTTCCCGGTGGGCAAGCCGCTTTTCGGTCCGCCGAAGGCGCTCGTCCACGCGGTCCGGCCGACCACGCTCGCGGTCCCGCAGGGCGAGACGCTGGGGATCGTCGGCGAGAGCGGCTGCGGCAAGTCCACGCTCGCGCGGATGCTCGTGGGTCTTCTGCCGCCGACATCGGGGCGGATCGAGATCGAGGGCAGGGCGCTCGACCGCGCCGATCCGGCGGCGTTCGGGCGGCTCATCCAGTATGTCTTCCAGGACCCGGTCTCGAGCCTCAATCCGCGCAAGACCGTCCGCCAGATCCTGGATGTGCCGCTGATCCGGCTTCACGGCATGGGCAAGGCCGCGCGCGCCGCCCGGATCGCCGAGATCTTCGACTGGGTCAGCCTGCGCCCCGAATTCCTCGACCGCTATCCGCACGAGTTTTCCGGCGGGCAGGCGCAGCGGATCGGCATCGCCCGGGCGCTCGCGGCAAGCCCCCGCATCCTCATCCTCGACGAGCCGGTCTCGGCCCTCGACGTCTCGGTGCAGGCGCAGGTGCTGAACCTGCTTTCCGACCTCAAGGCGGAGCTGGACCTGACCTATCTCTTCATCAGCCACGATCTCGCGGTGGTGGAGGCGGTCAGCGACCGGATCGCGGTGCTCTACTTCGGCGCGGTGGTGGAAAGCGGGCCCGCCGAAAAGGTCTTTGCAGCGCCGCGCCATCCCTATACCAGGCTTCTGGCCGACAGCGCCCCGGTCGTGGGCCGCCCTCTCGGCGGCGCAGCGGAGGGCGAGTTGCCCGACCCCCTGAACCCGCCGCCGGGCTGCGCCTTTGCCGGGCGCTGCCCGCGGGCAACGGAGCTTTGCCGGCGGGAAAGCCCCGTCCTCGAGCGGATCGAAGGAGACCAGTTTGCCGCCTGCCACAACCCCATCCCGGCCTGAACCCCGCCTGTCGCGTCCGCAGCAGGTGGCGGAGGCGATCAAGGACTGGGTCATGGCCGAAGGCTGCCAGCCGGGCGACCGGCTGCCGTCCGAGGCCGAGATGATCGACCGCTTCGGCATGGCCAAGGGCACGATCCGCGAGGCGATCCGCATCCTCGAGGCGCAAGGGCTGGTGAGGTCGCGGACCGGGCCGGGGGGCGGGGTCTTCATCCATCCGGTGTCGGAGGAACGCGCCGCGGCCCTGCTTGGCAACTACTTCTATTTCCAGCAGCTTTCCATCGACGACATCTACCAGATCCGCGAGGCGCTGGAGCCGGAACTGGCCGCGAGCCTTGCCGGCCGGCTGAGCGAAGCACAGCTTTCCGCGCTGGAGGCGGTGATGGCGGATTACGCCGAACCCGCCCGCACGGCGGAGGAGGAGCGCGCCCAGCATATCGCGTCCCTGCGCTTCCACGCGGTGCTGGCCGAGATGTCGGGCAATCCGCTCCTGCGGTTCCTCATCCGCTTCATCGCCAACATGCTGAGCGAGATCACCGTGTCGCGGCAGCTCTACGCGCCGCCCAACCCGGAGCTCTGGAAGAGCGGCATGGACTACCAGTCCCGCCTCGTCGCGGCCTTGCGCGCCGGCGACGGCGATGCCGCGCGCGAGGTGCTGCGGGGGCACATGAAGAACGCCCACCGGCTGATGGGGCTTCAGGAAGCGGCCGTCACCCAGCGCTTCCTCTCCGAACCCGGGATCATCTGACCGCTCACGCCGCCTGTTCGTCCAGAAGCTCGCGCCAGCGGTGGCAGGCGACCTCGTGGCCGTCGCCGGGATGTTCCAGCACCGGCTCCTCGGCCTTGCAGCGGTCGATGGCGTAGGGGCAGCGGGTGTGGAACTTGCAGCCCGAGGGCTGGTTCGTCGGCGAGGGGATCTCGCCGATCAGCTTCTGCGCCCGGCCGCGGTCATCGGGATCGAGCGAGGGGATCGCCGAGAAGAGCGCCCGGGTATAGGGATGGCGCGGGGCCGCGAAAAGCGTCCGGGTCGGCGCCGATTCCACCAGCCGGCCGAGATACATCACCGCGACATGGTCGCAGGTATGGGCGACGACCGAGAGGTCATGGCTGATGAAGAGGAAGGTCAGCCCCATGTCGCGCTGGATCTGCTTGAGAAGGTTCAGCACGTCGGCCTGGATCGACACGTCGAGCGCGGCCACGCTTTCATCCGCGACGATGAATTGCGGGCCGGACACAAGCGCCCGCGCGATCGAGATCCGCTGCCGCTGGCCGCCGGAGAAGGCATGCGGGAAGCGCCGGAGATGTTCGAGGTTGAGCCGGCATTTCGCCGCGATCTCGCGCACCCGTGCGTCGGTCTCCTCGCGCGTTCTGGTCAGGCCCATGACCTCCAAGGGTTCCGCGATGATGTCGCGCACGGTCATGCGCGGGCTGAGCGCCGCATAGGGGTCCTGGAAGATCAGCTGTGCCCGCTTGCGGTAGTCCTTCAGTGCCGCACCCGACAGGGTCGTCAGGTCGTAATCGACCTCGCCGTCGCGGTAGTGCGCGCTGCCGCCGGTGATCGGCACCGCCTTCAGGAGCGCCCGGCCGAGCGTCGTCTTGCCCGAGCCGCTTTCCCCGACGAGGCCGAAGAACGATCCCTTCTCGATATCGAGATCGACATGATCGACGGCCTTCAGGATCGACTTTCCGAAGAGGCCGGAGCCGATCTTGAACCCGACCGAGAGGTCGCGGGCGGAGATGAGGAAATCGTCGCTCATGCCGGAACCTCCGCGCTGTGGATATGGCAGGCGACCCGGTGGCTCGGATCGGTCCGCGCGTCCTCGGGCAGGGCGGTCTTGCAGATGTCGCCGAGGAACTTCGGGCAGCGGGTGTGAAAGACGCAGCCCGTCGGCCGTTCCAGCGGCGACGGGATGTCGCCCGCGACCGGGGTCAGCGGCGCCTCGAGGTCGTCGAGCTTCGGCAGGGCCGCCAGCAGCCCTTGCGTATAGGGGTGCTTCGGATTGCGGATCACCTCGCGCACCGGACCTTCCTCGATCAACCGGCCGAGATACATCACGCTGACCTTGTCGGCGGTCTGGGCGATCACCCCGAGGTCGTGGGTGATGAAGACGATGCCCATGTGAAACTCGCTCACGAGGTCCTTCATCAGGTCGAGGACCTGCGCCTGGATCGTCACGTCGAGCGCTGTCGTGGGCTCGTCGGCAATGAGGAGCTTCGGCTTGGTGGAAAGCGCCATCGCGATCATCGCCCGCTGCCGCATCCCGCCCGACAGCTCGAACGCATACTGATCGACCCGCCGCGCCGGGTCGGAGATGCCGACGCGGTCGAGCATTTCGACCGAGATCTCCCGCGCCCGTGCCTTCGACATGTCGGAATGGAGCTGCAACTGCTCCACCATCTGCTTGCCGATGGTGATGGCCGGCGCGAAGCTCGCCATCGGTTCCTGGAAGATCATCGAGATCGCGCCGCCGCGCACCACCTTCAGCTCGCGCGCGGTCTTCAGCGACAGGACGTCGACCGGGCCGGTCTCGGTATGCAGGGTGATCCGGCTTTCGGGGCTGTAGACCGCGTTCCTGGCATTGAGATGCATCAGCGCCTTCGCCGTCACCGACTTGCCCGAGCCGCTTTCGCCGACGAGGCCCATGACCTCGCCCGTGTCGATGGAAAAGCTCACATCCTCGACCGCGGTGATCAGGCCCTCGTCGGTGCGGAACTTCAGGGTCAGGTTCCTGACGTCGATCAGGGCGCTCATTTCTTCGTATCCGAGTAGGGGTCGGCGGCATCGCGGAGCCCGTCGCCGACGAAGACGAAGGCGAGGACCAGCGCCACGAAGAAGATCACGGGGATGAAATACCACTGATAGTTCAGAAGCACGTCCGCCTTCGAGACGTTCTGCATCAGCGCGCCGAGCGAGTTGACCGGGTCTTTCAGCCCGAGGCCGATGAAGGACAAGGCCGTCTCGGACCGGACCATGTAGGGGAACGAGATCATCAGGTCGACGATGATGTAGCTCGTGAACGAGGGCAGCAGGTGGCGGCGGATGATATGGCTTGACGACGCCCCGCAAAGCTCGGCCGCGAGCACGTATTCCTGCGTGCGTTCGGTCAGGAGATGGGTGCGTATGCGTCGCGCGAGCGTCGGCCAGCCGATCAGCCCGAGGATGATCGAGATGAAGAAGAACCGCGTCTCGGACGACCAGTGATCGGGCATGAAGGCGGCGAGCGCCATGAAGAGCGGGATCGAGGGCACGGTCCGGATCGCATCGGTGATCATCTGCAGGACGGAATCGATCCAGCCGCCGAAATAGCCCGCCACCCCGCCGATGACGAGCGCGAGGACGAAGGAGATGAAGACGCCGAGCGTGCCGACGGCGAGCGAGGTCCAGATCGCGTGCAGCGTCCGGCCGAAGATGTCCTTGCCGCTCGCATCGGTGCCGAAGAGGTGGATCTTGCCGCCCTCGTCCACGCCGAAAAGGTGGATGTTGGTCGGGATCACGCCGAGAAGCTTGTAGTCCCAGTCGCGGACGAAGAACCGCACATAAAGCCGCTTGTCGCGGTTCTCGGTCACCACCCAGCGGAAGTTGGTCTTGATCGAGCGTTCGCGTTCGGTCGCGTAGATGAAGGGGCGGGCGGAAAAGCCGTTTTCGTCCTTGAATTTCGGAAACTGCGGGGCGCCGTTCTCGTAGTTCTCGTCACGTCCCGCGATGGTCGGGTCGTAGGGCGACAGGAACGGCGCGAAGAGCCCCATCAGGATCATCAGCACCAGCGCCCAGGCGGCGATCATCGCCGTCCGGTTGCCTTTGAAGCGCGCCCAGATGAGCTGGCCCTGCGAGGCGGTGAAATAGGCCTCCTTGGCCTTCTGGTCGATCCCGCCGACGGTGGCTGTCTTGCGTGCGAACATGCGCCTATCCCATCATGCCGCGGCGCACGCGCGGGTCGATCAGGGCCAGCAGGATGTCGGTGGCGAAGTTCAGCGCCACGATGCTGGCGGTCAGCAGGAAGATGATCGCGCCGGCCAGTTGCTGGTCGTTGGACCGCGCGAGGCTCTCGAAGAGAAGCGCGCCCGCTTCCGTCAGCGTCAGGATCAGCGCCACGATCGGCAATTCGTTGAAGATGCGGTTGAGGTCGAAGCCGAGCGAGTTGATCACCGGCCCGAGCGAATGTCTGGCCGGATAGCGCCAGAGCAGCTTCGTTCCCGAGACGCCGCGCGCGGCGGCGGCGGTGACGTAGAGCTTGCCGATCTCGTCCAGCATCAGCGCCCGCACCGTCTGCAACGCGAAGGCGGTGGCGGACCAGCCGAGGATGAAGACCGGCAGCCAGGCCCGGCTGAGGAAGTCGCCGAACTTCGCCCAGCTCCACGCCGCATCCCGGTATTCCTTCGAGAAGAGCCCGGTCAGGCTGTCGCCGAACACCACCGTCGAGAAGAGCATGATGATCAGCGCCAGAAGGAAGTTCGGCAGCGCGAGGCCGAGATAGCTCACGAAGCGCAGCGAGTTGTTGGTCACCGGATTGTTGGAGCTGGCCGATATGATGCCGATCGGCACCGCGATCGCATAGGACAGGATCAGCGCCGCCATGCAGATGCCGAGCGAGATCCAGAACTTGTCGGCCAGAAGCTGGTTTATGTTCAGCCGGAGAATGCAGCTGTCGCCGAATTCGCCGTGAACGAAGACATTGTAGACCCACTTGCCCCAGCGCTCGGGGAACGGCCGGTCGAGACCCAGCCGCCTCTCCTCCGCCGCGATGTCGGCGATGGTGATCTGCGAGCCTTGGGTGTTCTTGAACGCGAGGTAGCGCTCCGCGCAGGTGCCGGGCACCAGCTCCATCAGCGTGAAGACGATGAGCGAGACGGTGAGAAGCGTCACCAGGGCCATGAAGGCTCGGGTCAGCGCGAACTGGGCGAATTGGGCCATGGTCTAAGCGCGTCCTGTCGGTCGGAGACGACGTCAGGCCGGGGCGAGCGGCAACCCGCCCCGGCCCGATGGCTATGTCAGGTCACGCCGTCATTCGTCGAAATACCACTGCGACGCCCGGTAGGGGTAGGTGCGGTAGTATTCGTAGGACGCGGTCTTGAACTCCGGGAAGTTCTTCAGCGCATTGCGGTGGTAGATCGGGTCGGGTGTCAGTGCTGTCCCGATGAAGAGCAGGTTCGAGGTCATGTTCTCGACCAGCCGGTTCGCGATCGCCTTGAACTCGTCGGTGCCCGACGGTGTCGATTGCAGCATGTTGATGTCGGTCATGAGCTGCTTGACGTATTCCGGCGGCTCCAACCCGCTCGCGCCGTTGCTGTCGACCCATTCGGCCCAGAGCATGCCGGTGCGGTGGGCGAAGTAGTTCTCGAACGGCGGCACCCAGAGCTCGTTGTTGCCCATGATGATGCCGACGGGCTGGCCTTTCTCCCACAGGCCGACATCGAGCTGGTTTGAGGACTGCGCCGAGCGGTATTCGTCCGGCGTGATTTCCTTCACCGTGGTCTTGATGCCGACATTGGCCCAGTCCTGCGCGATAAGCTCGACGACCTGACCGGCGATGCCTTGGGTCGCGAACTGCATGTTGAGGACGAAGGGCGCCCCGCTCGGCAGGTCGCGGGAGCCGTCGCCGTCCTTGTCCACGACGCCGACCTCGTCGAGAAGCGCCTTGGCGCCGTCCGGGTCGTACTCGGACGCGAAGGTCTTCCATTTCGCGTCGATGTAGTCCGGCAGCGGCGAGAAGCCGGTATACTGCTGGATCGTGCCTTCGCCGAAATAGGCGGTCTCGTTCAGCGCCTCGCGGTTGATCGCGACCGACATCGCCTGGCGGAAGCGCAGGTCGCCGAAGACGGCGCGCTTCTCTTCATCCGTCGAGGTGACGTTGAACGACACCGTGTGCATGGCGATCTTCGGCTTCAACTGCACCGAATAGCCGCCCTTTTCCTGGTTCTCAAGCAGGAACGGCGCGTCGGAAAGCTGCAGCGACTGGCTCTTGTAGTCCGCCTCGCCGTTGACGAGCTTGAGCAGGCGCACTTCCTGGTCGTTGGCGTAAAGCTCGTCCATCTCGTTGATGTAGGGAAGCTGGTGGCCTTCGGTATCGACCTGGAAGAAGTAGGGGTTGGCGACGAAATGCCGTCCCTCGGTCGTCTCGCGGACAACGATGTGGCTTTCGAGCGTCGGCGCCGCGTCGGCCGGCATTGCCGCGACCTTGTCGGGCGAATTCAGCATCGGCGTCGGCGTGTCCATCCAGTCGGAGTTGCCGTAATAGGCCTTGATGACCTCGTAGCCGTTGGCGAAACCGAGCGCCTGGGCTTCCTTGTCGGCATCCGGGTTGATCGCCGGGTGGAACTTGCCGAGGAAGTGCTTCGGCTGGAATCCTTGGGCGAAGTGCGTCGCGAAATGGGCCAGAAGGCCCGGCTTCGGCGCCGGCAGCTTGAAGACCACCGTCTCGTCGTCCGGCGTCTCGACCGTCATCGGCTGGCCGGCGACGGTCACGTAATCCTTCGGCTTCTCGTTGATGTTCGGATCGAGCGCGAGGTTGTCGTACCAGAACTTCACGTCGGCCGAGGTGAAGGGCTGGCCGTCCGACCACTTGTGGCCCTTGCGCAGATGGAAGGTCAGCTGGGTGAAATCGTCGTTCCACTCCCAGCTTTTCGCGACGTTCGGCACGATCGTCTCGAGGTCGTCCGAGTAGCGCACGAGGTTGACGTGGCGCAGCGACATGAAGTCGGACGTGCCGGCTTCGGTCGCGTTCGACAGCGCGTCGAGCGTGCCGCCGTATTTGCCGACGGAATCGTAGGGCACGACGACGAGCGGATCCTCGGGCAGACGCTCGGCGAGCGGCGGCAGGTCCGGGTTCGCGCGGATCTGGCCATTGAGATCCGCGATGGCCGGGTTTTCGGACAGTTCCATCGTGCAGCCGGCGGCGGTCTGGAACTCGCTCAGGTCGAACTGCTCGGGGTAGGCGCCGGCGGCGATGCCGCCCATATCCGCGACGGTGATGCCGGGGCAGTTCGCGAACGATGCGGCCGGGATGACCAGCAACGCCACGCTGCCTAACAGTACTCTCTTCATGATCTCTCCTGTCGTTTTGCTTACCGGAAGCTTATGGTTTTTTTTGACCTATCCGGCCACGGTAACAGAAAAGCTACGCAGGGCCGGTAACTCCGTATAGGTCCAGTACGTCCTTTCGGATAGGGCCAGGCAACGTTTCCCGGACCCGGCCCGCGACGGGTGACGGTCGCGATCCGGATCGGTCGGGACGGGTTGGCCACATGAGGAAATTATGTGATCGCAAACAAAAATCCGTCAAGCGGATTTGCGTCCGGTCCGCCCCCGGCCATGCGGTGCGCGCAGCGGTTGTGCCGCGCGCCCGAAGTCGCGCCGGCGGCCCGCCGCGTCAGCCCCGCGGAACGGTGACGACACCCGCCGGGGTGACCATCGTGCGGGCAAAGAGCGCGTCGGCATGGCGCATCCGGTGGTCGAGCATCGCCCGCGTCATCCGCAGCAGCACGGGTTGCGCCTCCGGCTCGGCCGCGATGTCGCGCATCTCGCCCTCGGCGCGGTGATCGAAGAGCAGCGGCGGCAGGCCGGCATTGACGTGGACGAGCGTATGCGTCGGCCCGCGCAGGATCGCGAGGTTCGCCTCTTCCGGCGCGATCCCCTGCGCGACGAGCGCGGGGTGGGGGTCGAGGGGATCGCCGAAATCGAGCTCCGAGAACGTGTGGTCGCGCCAGGCCGCGGGCGTTTCGCCGCGAAGGAAGGGCGCGAGGCTGCACCCGTCCATCGACTGCGGGATCGCAAGCCCGAGCCGGTCGAGGATCGTCGGCGTCACGTCCACCGCCTCGGTCGGGTGATCGACGACGCGACCGAAATGGGCGGGCTGCGACGGGTCGCGGATGATGAGCCCGGTATGGTAGGCGGCATCGTAGAAGGTCGACTTGCCCCAGACATGGTGGTCGCCGAGCATCTCGCCGTGATCTGCGGTGACGACGATCAGCGTCCGGTCGTATTGGCCGGTCTCCTTCAGCAAGCCGATGACGCGGCCGAGATGGTGATCGACCTCGGTGGCAAGCCCGAGATAGATCGCGCGCAGCATCTGGACATTGGCGTCGCTCGGCTCGAGGTCGGGAAAGCCCTCGACGGTGCGGGCGATGGGGTTTCCGAGATGGCTCATCGCGATCAGCGGATGGCGGGCGCGCTCGGCCTCGGCGGGGCCGACGCGGACCGGGAGCGGCAGCGCCGCCGGGTCGTACATCCGGTTGTAGGGCGCGGGTGCCACGAAGGGCGGGTGCGGGCGGATATAGGTCAGGTGGGCGAACCAGCCGGGCTTGCGGACCCTGAGCGCGGCGAGCATCTGGTCGGTGAGGAACGCGGTGTCGCTGTCCTCGGCCCGGTAAAGTGCGGGATCGTCGGGGCGGGGGCCTGCGGGGCGGAAGATCGCGGGGTAGGGCGGCACCTCGTAGCCCTTCGCCGCGAGATGCGCGCGCCAGGGCAGGCTTTCCTCGAGCCGCATCTCGACGACTTCCTCGAAGCCCGGCATCACCTGTTCGTAGCTCTTCAGCGCCGGATCGCCGGGGGGCAGCACGCGCGGATCCCGGGTGGTGTCGGTATAGCCGAAGAGAAGCGGCAGCCAGCCGGCCTTGCGGACCTCGGTCGCGAGGTTCGGCGTGTCGTGGCGCAGCGGCGTGCCGTTCCGGGTGGAGCGGTGGTTCATCGCATATTGCCCGGTCAGGATCGAGGCGCGCGAGGGGCCGCAGGGATTGACCACCGAGTAGTGGCGGCGGAACGACACCGCGTCGGCCATCAGCGCCCGGAGGTTCGGCAGGTTCACGTGATCGGCGAGGGCGCCGAAGAGGCAGTCGGCGCGAAGCTGGTCGATGATGACGAAAAGGACGTTGCGGTCGGCGGGCATCGGGAATCCCTGGCTGTCGGATCAGTCGTCCAACTCAAACACCGGCTTTCGCCCCGGCGCAACCGGGCAAGCGGCCCGCCCTATCCCTCGACCTCGCCGTGGATCGCGAACTGGTCGAGCCCGGCCTCGGACGGCTCGATGAAGCGGTACTGCTCGCGCACACCCGCCCCGGTCAGCTCGCGCAGGACCGTGAGGACGGTGTTCGGCGCGTGGTCGGCGCAAAGCTCGGCCATCTGCGCGATCTCCTCTGCCGCGACCGGCCGGGCGGCGTCGGGCGAGGGGGCGCCGTAGACCTCGACGAAATGCGCGGCAAGGCGCTGGGTCAGCGCCTCGACCTCCTCCGGCTCGATCCGGGTGACGGCGACGAAGGTGACGCGGCCGAAGGTTTCCACCCCGAGCCAGCCATTGGCGAAGGCCTGCCGCGCCTTGCCGGTCAGGTCGGCCTCGGTCCAGTTGGAGAACTCGAACCCGCCCGAGATCGCCCATTCCCCGGTCCGCGCCGGGCTGTGAAAGACGTTGCGGTCGCTCTCGTCGAAATGGATCGCGCGGGCGAGATGCATGTCAGTCCTCCTCGATCAGGCGCGAGAGCGGGATCAGCCGCGTCCCGGCCGCGTTTTTCAGCAGCATCCCGAAATTCTCGTCGACGCCGAGGAAGGTGCCGCAGAGCCGTTCGTCGGGCAGGGTGTGGGCGACCTGCTTGCCGAGGTTCCAGGCCAGCCCCGACCATTCGCGGTTCAGCTCCGCCCGTCCGCCCGGATCGTCGAGCCGGTTGATCCAGACGAGGCTGTGGCGCGACCAGCTTTCGAGGATCGCGACCGGGTCGAGGTCGCCGCAGCCCTCGTGGTCGAGCGCGGTGCGGTCCGGGGTCTCGCCCGGTTCCCATTCCGGCGGCAGGGTCAGCGTGAGTTCAACCCCGACGACGAGCCAGTCGGGCAGGGCGGCGGGATCGCGCGTCGCCGACCAGAGCCTGAGGCCGCCGGCATGGGCGCCGTTGACCCGCACGCCGCCCGACCAGTCGAGGTGGACGGCGGTTTCCGGCGGCGCGAGCACGCCGAGCGCGTTCTGAAGCCCGACGCCGCAGGCGACGAGGGCCGCCGTCGCCGGCTCGAGCGGCACCTCGGGTGCCAGAACCAGCGCCGCGCGCAGCCGCTCGGGCGAGACCGACCAGGTGAGAAGCCCCGCATCGACCCCGCGCCGCGCCTGATCGCAGGCGATGGCGAAGGGGTTGGCCGGCCCGGCCGCGAGCCCCTTCATCAAGGGCGGGAAGGTCGGGATCTGGCTCATGCCAGCCCGTCCGCGATCAGCCGTTTCGCGAGGTCGCGGAAGGCGCGGGCCTGCGGCGAGGCGGATTTCGACACCACGACCGGCGCGCCGCCATCCGACGCGGTGCGGATGTCGAGATGGAGCGGGATCTCCGCCAGAAGCGGCACGCCGAGCTTCTCCGCCTCGGCCCGGACGCCGCCATGGCCGAAGATATGCTCCTCGTTGCCGCATTTCGAGCAGACATGGACGGCCATGTTCTCGATCATGCCGAGGATCGGCGTGCCCATCTTGCGGAACATGTCGATGCCCTTCCGCGCGTCGAGAAGGGCGATGTCCTGCGGGGTGGAGACGATGATCGCGCCCGCCACCTCGGCCTTCTGGGTCAGCGTCATCTGCACGTCGCCGGTGCCGGGCGGCAGGTCGACGAGCAGGATGTCCAAAGCCCCCCACTGGACCTGGAAGAGCATCTGCTGCAGCGCCCCCATCAGCATCGGCCCGCGCCAGACCACCGCCTCGTCGTCGCGCGTCATCAGGCCGAGCGACATCAGCGTCACGCCGTGGTTGCGCAGGGGCAGGATCGTCTTGCCGTCGGGCGAGGCGGGGCGGCCGGTGATGCCGAGCATCCGTGGCTGCGACGGCCCGTAGACATCGGCGTCGAGAAGCCCGACCCGCCGCCCCTCGGCGGCAAGGGCTGCGGCGAGGTTGGCGGCGACGGTCGACTTGCCGACCCCGCCCTTGCCGGACGCGATCGCGACGATCCGGTCGACGCCGGGGATCTTCTCCGGCCCCTGCGGCTTCGGCCGCGCGCCGGTCTTGAGATCGGGTGGCGGGGTCGGTGCCGCATGGGCGGTCATCACCACCGAAACCGAGCCGACACCCGGCAGGGCGCGCAGCTTCGCCTCGGCCTCGGCCCGCGCCACCTCCATCCGCGCCGCGCGGGCGGGGTCGATCTCGAGCACGAAGCGCACCGCGCCATTCTCGACCGTCAGCGCCCGCACCATCCCGGCCGTGACGATATCCTTGCCGCCCACCGGATCGGCGACGGTCTTCAGGACCCCGAGCACGTCGTCGCGGCCAAGGCTCATGCGGCGGGCCCGGCGATCTTCCCGGTCACGACATGCTCGACATCGAGCCCGTCCACCGTCAGCACCATCTTCGCGGTGAAGGTCCGGCCCGTCGCGGCGGCGCCGGCCTTGCGCACGCCGTCCTCGATCGCCTGCTGCGAGGTCACGCCGACCTGCTTCAGGAACTTCCGCAGCGACATGTTGAAATCGTCATCCATGACAGTGTCCTTTCCTTGACGGTTGACCGCCCCGGCATGCCGTCCTCAGCCTGTGGGCCGGGAGGAACGCACGATGCGGCATCTTGTGGCCCTTGCCCTCGCCCTGTTCGGCGCGTTGCCGGGCCGGGCGGAGGAGGCGCGGGACTTCGGCCTCTTCGCCGCGCCCGAAATCGCGACGAGCGGGCTTCTCGACTATATCCTGCCACGCTTCACGCTCAAGGCCGGACGGCGGGTGCGGCCGGTCGAGGCCGGCGCCGACGCGCGGCTCGGCCCGCCCTTCGACCCCGCGCGCCCGCCGCCGATCGTGCCCGTCACCCTGTCGATCGACGAGGTGGAGGCCGTGCAGGCCCGTGTCGCCGGCCTCGAAGCCGCCGATCCGGGGGGCGAGAACGTCAACCGCTGATCCCGGCATCAGTGATCCCGGCGCTTCGAGAGGTAGTCGTCGGTCGTCCGCACCCGTGGCCGCTCAGCCGCCGCGAAGGGATTGGAAGCCCCGTGAACCTGCGCCCGGATCCGGCAATCGTTGCACATCTGGATCAGCCGGCCGGACCCGGTCTCGGTGAACATCGCATGCTTGCCGGCGAGTTTCTCCATGATCTTCTCGACCGTGGAGCGCACCCCGAAGGGCTTGCCGCATTCGATGCAGGCGAAGGGCTCCTCCTCGTGCAGCACCGTCTGGCCGAGGGCCGCGTCGGTCGGATCGAAGCGCGGCAGGAGCGTGATCGCGTCCTCCGGGCAGACCGTGGCACAAAGCCCGCATTGCAGGCAGGCATCCTCGCGGAAGCGGAGCTGCGGCGTGTCGGGATTGTCGAGAAGCGCGCCCGAGGGACAGAGCGAGGCACAGGAAAGGCAGAGCGTGCAGGCCTCCGTGTCGACCAGCACCGCGCCGTAGGGCGCGCCCACGGGCAAGGGGATCGGCGCATCCGCCTCCGAAAGCAGCGACCGGGCGGCCAGCCTCGCCACCTGCCGGCGATTGCCGAGCGGCAGGACCGGCGCGTGGCCGAGCGGGTCCGGGCGGTGCGCGTAAAGCCCGTCCGACAGCGCATCGGGGTCGGTCACGTCCAGAAGCCGCAGCCGTGCGGCCCCGCCCATCGCCGACGCCAGCGCGATCTCGGCCGCGATCGGGTCGCGTTCGGTCCGGGGCGCCGGCAGGATATCGACGGCCACGAAGCCGAGCGCGAGTGCTGCCAGCATCTCGGCATGGCCGAAGCCGGCGAGGGCCGCGACCTCGAACGGGATCACATCCGCCGGCAGTCCGCGCCCGAACCGCGCGGCGAGCGCGATCATCTCGGCCCCGTGCGGCGCGTCGTGGACCAGAAGGCGGGGTGCTGCGCCGCCGGCGTCCCGGAAGGTCTCGGCCAGAACCCGGAGCCGGGTCAGCAGATGCGCGACCGGCGGCGCGTCGTAGGTGATGGCGCCCGAGGGGCAGAGCGCCGAACAGGCGCCGCAGCCGGCGCAGACCATCGGGTCGATCGCGACATGGTCGCCGTCGGGCCGGATCGCCCCGGTCGGGCAGATGTCGAGACAGCGGGTGCAGCCGGTCTGGCCGGCGCGGGAATGGGCGCAGAGGCTTTCCTCGAAGGCCAGATGCAGCGGCTTTTCGAACGTGCCCACATGCTCGGCCGCCTCGAAGACCGCCGCGGCGACGGCGGCCGGATCGCCGGGATCGGCGCGCAGATAGCCGTCGCGCTTGTGCGGCGCGGGAAAGAGCGCGGGTCCCCCCGACAGATCGAGGATCACGTCGCAGCGCGTCTCGGCCCCGTCGCGGGGCGCGCCGAAGCCGAAGGCGCCGCGCCCGCCGGGCTCCATCTGCCTGAGCGCGTCGATGCGGAGGGTGAAGGCGCCGAGCGTGCCGGTGGCGCCGCGCAAGCGACCGCGCACAACCTCGAAGGTGCGCGACACGGGCAGATCGGCCTCGGCGTCGAGAAGGACGGTGACCGCGAGCGTTCCGGCCAGCCGTTCGGCGGCGGCAAGCGCCACGTCGGGCCGCCCGAGGATCAGGCAGAGCCCCTCGCTCACGACGTCGAGCGATTTCACCGGAGCGGCCGGCACCAGCGCCTCGGCCACCAGCGCGGCCATCTTCGGCCCGGTGTCGCGATCCTCGCTCCATCCCGCGCGGTCGCGAAGATCGACGAAACCGGGTTCGGGACAGTCGAGATCCGCCGCAAGCTCGGCGAAGCGCGCGGCTTCCTGGGTACAGGCGATCAGCGCCTCGCCCGCCGTGATCGCCGCCGCCGCGCGGTCGATCTCGCGGGTGCAGAGGGCCGTGTGGACGCGCGGGCAGGACAGGCCGGTCGCCTTCGCGACGGCATCGCGGTCGATCGCCTGGCTGCCAAGACAATCGCATAGAATCAAATGTTTGGGCATCATCCTCCCCAGACGTGCGGCGCGGTTCTTGTGGTCGGGACCGGTCGCAGAGGGAAGCTAGGCATGAAAGTCGCGCCAGCGGCAAGGCAAATCCCGCCCGGCCCGGTGATTCGCCGGATTCCGGCCGGGATTTATCCCGACCAAAAAAGGTGGAGAATGCCGCGGGGACAATTCGTCCAGACCGTTCCGGCGGGGTCCGGAGCGAAGTGGACAAAATGTCCCGCCCGGCCGCCGCGCCGGTCAAATTCGGCGATTCGGCGCGAATTGTCTTGGACGGCGCCGGCAATGCGGCCACGCTCCGGCCAAGGCGCCACCCGACAGACGCAGGCGCCGCAAGGGGAGGAGTTCTGTCGCTATGGCGCTTGTCCGCGCAACCATGCCGATCGGGATCGTCGTCCGCAAGACGCCGGGCGTGACCCGCTGGGCCGCCTGGGCCTGGAAGGTCACGGGCGTGTTGCCCGGCGCCGGCCCGGCCGACTGGCGCGAGCTGCGCCGCGAGGGGGAGGCGGTCGAGTATCACGCCGCGACCCTGCCGCTCGATCTCTGGTCGACCGATACCGAGGCCTATCAGGTGACGCTCTCGGCCCGCAGCCCGGGCCTCATCGTCGTGCTGCGCGAGGACGAGGCGGCCGATGCGGCGATGCCGTGGAAGCCCGCGCTCGTCACCGCCTCGGCCTATGAGGGGCAGGACTACATGGACAGCGGCGACGGGCTCATCGAACTGGTGCCGATGCCGGCCGGGCTGATCGCCTGGATCGCCGCCTTCGTCGCGGCCCATCACGTCGAGGAGCCGTTCCTCAAGCGCAAGCGCGACCGCAAGCGGATCGACCTTTCCGAGGACGGGCGCGGCGATGCGCGGGTGCGGCAGATGGCCGATGTCTACCGCGCGCCGCGCGGCGCGATCCGGGGGGATGCGTGATGGCCGCCGAGTCCCGTCCGCGCGATTTCTGGTCCCGCCGCCGCGCCGGTGTCGAGGCCGAGGCCGCGGCGGAAGCGGCCGCGCGCCGCGCCGCCGAGGCGGAGGAGGCGCGCGCCGCGCTGGAGCGCGAGCAGGCGGCCAAGACCGATGCCGAGCTTCTGGCGGAGCTTGACCTGAAGGATCCCGACACGATGGGACAGGGCGACGATTTCGCCGCCTTCATGCGGTCGGCGGTGCCCGATCACCTGCGCCGCCGCGCCTTGCGCCGGCTCTGGCGGACCAACCCGGTTCTCGCCAATCTCGACGGCCTCGTCGATCACGGCGAGGATTTCACCGATGCCGCGACGGTCGTGCCGGGCATGAAGACCGCCTATCAGGTCGGGCGCGGGATGCTCCGCCACGTGACGGCCCTCGCCGAGGCCGCCGCGGATGCGGAACCCGCGGCACTGGCCGAAGAGGTGCCGGAGGACGTGCCGGACGCGGTCGGGATCGCGGATGCGGCGGAGCCGGACGCGCCGGCCGACATGCCTGTCGTCACACCGGACGACAGGCCGCCCGCGCCCCGCCGCCACATGCGGTTCGCCTTCGGCGACGAGACGGAAGGAGCGCCCGCATGAGCGATGCCGCCGCGACGACCGGGATTGCCGAGGAGGACAAGCTCCGCGCCGATCTCTACGACTTCCTCGCCGCGCTTCTCGCGGCCCCGCCCGACCTCAGGCTCCTGCGCAAATGCGCGGGGCTGAGCGGCGACGGCAGCGCGCTCGGCCGCGGCATCGCGACTTTGTCGAAGCTGGCGCAGGCGGCGGTGCCGTCCTCGGTGGAGCGCGAGTTCAACGACCTCTTCATCGGCCTCGGCCGGGGCGAGCTTCTGCCCTATGCGAGCTTCTACCTGACCGGCTTTCTCAACGAAAAGCCGCTGGCGCAGCTGCGCCGCGACATGGCGGCGGCCTCCATCGCCCGGGCCGAGAACGTGTTCGAGCCGGAGGACAACATCGCCAGCCTGATGGAGATGATGGCGGGGCTGATCGAGGGCCGCTTCGGCGCGCCGGCACCGGTCGCCCGCCAGCGCGAGTTCTTCAACCGCCATATCGCG
Organism: Paracoccaceae bacterium; assembly: GCA_011620265.1. Lineage (GTDB taxonomy): Bacteria > Pseudomonadota > Alphaproteobacteria > Rhodobacterales > Rhodobacteraceae > Albidovulum. The sequence goes on along the minus strand of WOZM01000292.1, from coordinate 2,913 downwards.
CCCTGGGCCGGCCATTTCTTCGCCGATCTCGAAGGCGCGAAGGGGTCGGTCTTCTACGCGCCGGTCGGCGCCATCGGCCGCGCCTTCATGGCGATCGAGAAGGAAGGGTTCCGCCTCAGCGGCGGATGACGAATGAAAGCGGACGGGGCCGGTGGCCCGCGTCCGGGGATCGAAGGGAGATGAGAAATGGGCAAGAGTGCCGAGACCGAAAAGACCAGTCGCCGCGATTTCCTGAAACTCGCCACGACCGCAGCACCTGCCGCGGCGGCCGCGACCGCGCTCGGCGCCGCGCCGGCCGAGGCCGACACGGCGGCGAAGGGAAGCGGGCTTCAGGACACCGCCCATACCCGCGCCTATTACGACAGCGCCCGGTTCTGATACCGGCGGGCGGTCCCGCGACCGCCCGCGATGAACCTCGCCACCGGCCCCGGCGCCGGACAGCCAAGGGAGAGAAGGATGCTCAGGAAGAAGACGAGCGGAGTTGGCCGACAGACATCGCGCACGCCGGTCCTGTCCGGTGCCGCGGAGGCCCGCGTCGACCGGCGCGCGTTCCTGCGCGGATCGGGTCTGGCCATCGGCGGCCTTGCCGCGATCGGCGCGACCGGCGGCACGGTGCGCCGGGCCGAGGCGCAGGAAGCGGTCGCGGGCGCGGTCCAGACGGTGAAGTCGATCTGCACCCATTGCTCGGTCGGCTGCACCGTCATCGCCGAGATCGACAACGGTGTCTGGGTCGGGCAGGAGCCGGGCTGGGACAGCCCCTTCAACCTCGGCGCCCACTGCGCCAAGGGCGCTTCGGTGCGCGAGCATGCGCATGGCGAGCGGCGGCTGAAATACCCGATGAAGAAGGAAGGCGGGGTCTGGAAGCGGATCAGCTGGGACGAGGCGATCAACGAGATCGGCGACAAGATGCTGGCGGTGCGCTCCGAAAGCGGGCCGGACAGCGTCTACTGGCTGGGCAGCGCCAAGCATTCCAACGAACAGGCCTATCTCTTCCGCAAGTTCGCGGCCTACTGGGGCACCAACAACGTCGACCACCAGGCCCGGATCTGCCACTCGACGACCGTCGCAGGCGTGGCCAACACATGGGGCTACGGCGCCATGACCAACTCCTACAACGACATCCACAAGTCGAAGGCGATCTTCCTGATCGGCGGCAACCCGGCGGAGGCGCATCCCGTCTCGCTCCTCCACCTTCTGAAGGCGAAGGAGGAGAACAACGCCCCGCTCATCGTCTGCGACCCGCGCTTCACCCGCACCGCCGCCCATGCCGACGAATTCGTCCGCATGCGGCCGGGATCGGACGTGGCGCTGGTCTGGGGCATCCTCTGGCACATCTTCGAGAACGGCTGGGAGGACAAGGAGTTCATCCGCACCCGGGTCTGGGGGATGGACCAGATCCGCGACGAGGTGAAGAAGTGGACGCCGGAAGAGACCGAGCGCGTGACCGGCGTGCCGGGCAGCCAGCTCCGCCGCGTCGCCTTCACGCTCGCCAACAACCGCCCCGGCACCGTGATCTGGTGCATGGGCGGCACCCAGCACACCACCGGCAGCAACAACACCCGGGCCTATTGCGTGCTGCAACTGGCGCTCGGCAACATGGGGGTTGCCGGCGGCGGCACCAACATCTTCCGTGGCCATGACAACGTGCAGGGTGCCACCGATCTTGGCGTCCTCAGCCACGACCTGCCGGGCTATTACGGCCTCGCGCCCGGCGCCTGGGCGCATTGGGCACGGGTCTGGGGCGAGGATCTCGACTGGCTCAAAGGCCGGTTCGTGACGCTGAAGGATGCCGACGGCAACGAGGTCAAGGACAAGGACGGCAACCCGATCAGCCTGATGAACACCAACGGCATCCCGGTCTCGCGCTGGATCGACGGGGTGCTCGAGGACAAGGCGAACATCGAACAGAACGACAACATCAAGGTCATGGTCCTCTGGGGCCACGCGCCGAATTCGCAGACCCGCGGCACCGAGATGAAGACGGCGATGGAAAAGCTCGACACGCTCGTCGTGATCGACCCCTATCCGACTGTCTCGGCAGTGCTGCACGACCGGACCGACGGCGTCTACCTGCTGCCGGCCTCGACCCAGTTCGAGACGAGCGGATCCGTCACCGCCTCCAACCGCTCGCTCCAGTGGCGCGATCGGGTCGTGGCCCCGGTCTTCGAGAGCCTGCCCGACCACATCATCATCGCGAAGTTCGCCGAGAAGTTCGGCATCGCCGACCGGCTCTTCCGCAATATCGAGGTGAAGGACGGCGAGCCGGTGGTGGAGGACATCACCCGCGAGTTCAACCGCGGCATGTGGACCGTCGGCTATACCGGACAGTCGCCCGAGCGGCTGAAACTGCACATGGCCAACCAGCACACCTTCGACAAGACCACCCTGCGCGCGGTCGGCGGCCCGGCCGACGGCGAGTTCTACGGCCTGCCCTGGCCCTGCTGGGGCACGCCCGAGATGAAGCATCCCGGCACCGCGAACCTCTACGACATGTCGATGCCGGTCAGCCAGGGCGGCCTCACCTTCCGCGCCCGCTTCGGGGTGGAGCGCGACGGCCAGAACCTTCTGGCCGAGGGCGTCTATTCGGCGGGGTCCGAGATTCAGGACGGCTACCCGGAATTCACCATGCAGATGCTGATGGATCTCGGCTGGGACGGCGAGCTCACCGCCGACGAACGCGCTGCGATCGAGGCGGTCGGCGGGCCGAAGGCCAACTGGAAGACCGACCTTTCGGGCGGCATCCAGCGGGTCGCGATCAAGCACGAATGCGCGCCCTTCGGCAATGCCAAGGCGCGTGCCGTGGTCTGGACCTTCCCCGACCCGGTGCCGATCCACCGCGAGCCGCTCTACACCCCCCGCCGCGACCTGGTCGCCGACTACCCGACCTACAAGGACACCAAGGCCTGGCGGGTG
>WOZM01000300.1:31700-34857 GCA_011620265.1 Paracoccaceae bacterium | reverse complement strand
TGCCGCCCTCGTAGATCAGGTCGACGATCAGCTTCACCTCGTGCAGGCACTCGAAATAGGCCATCTCGGGCTCGTAGCCCGCCTCGACCAGGGTCTCGAAGCCCATGCGGATCAGCTCCACGAGGCCTCCGCAGAGAACCGCCTGCTCGCCGAAGAGGTCGGTTTCGCATTCCTGGCGGAAGTTGGTCTCGATGATGCCCGAACGGCCGCCGCCGATGGCCGAGCAGTAGGAGAGGCCAAGCTCCATCGCCTTGCCGGACGCGTCCTGATGGACCGCGACGAGGCAGGGCACACCGCCGCCCTTGACGTATTCGCCGCGCACCGTGTGGCCCGGACCCTTCGGCGCCATCATGATGACGTCGACGCCGGCCTTCGGCTCGATCAGGCCGAAATGGACGTTGAGACCGTGGGCGAAGGCGATCGCGGCGCCTTCCCTGAGGTTGTCGTGGACGTATTTGCGGTAGGTCTCGGCCTGCAGCTCGTCCGGCATGGTGAACATGATGAGGTCGCACCACTTCGCCGCCTCGGCGATGCCCATGACCTTGAGACCCTCGGCCTCGCATTTCTTCGCGGTGGCGGAGCCTTCGCGGAGCGCGATGACGACGTTCTTCGCGCCCGAATCGCGCAGGTTCAGCGCATGGGCATGGCCCTGGGAGCCGTAGCCGAGGATGGCGACCTTCCTGTCCTTGATGAGGTTGATATCGCAGTCGCGATCGTAATAGACGCGCATGGGGTGATCCTTTCTTCGTTGCTGGGGGCGAGCATAGGGGGCGTCCCGTGATTTCCCGTGCAAAGATTGACGATATCTGGAGATTGTGAGAATTATCATTCTTCCCATCCGCATATTCGAAAACATTCATGCAGATCGACGATACCGACCGCCGCATCCTCCGCCAGCTTCTGGCCGAGCCGGGGCTTGCCACCGCCGATCTTGCCGCCCGCGCCGGCGTGACCGCCGCGACCGCGTGGCGGCGCCTCGAGAAGCTGGGCGAGGCCGGCGTGCTGAAGGGCCGGCATGCGGTCATCGACTGGCGTGCGCTCGGCTGGGCGGTCGAGGTCTCCTTGCGCTTTACCCTCGACAAGACCAATCCGCGCGCCTTCGACGAATTCCTCGACGCCGCCCGCAAGGTGCCCGAAGTGATCGAGATCCAGACCTTCCTCGGCCGCGTCGACGTGCGGCTCAACGTCATCGCCCGCGACATGGGGCACTATCAGGAGGTCTACCGCGACCGCATCCTCACCCTGCCGCATATTTCGGACATCGAAAGCCTGATGCTCGTCTCGACGATCAAGGAGACCGGGAGCCTGCCGCTGTGATCGCCCTCGACGATACCGACCGGGCGATCCTGCGCGCCCTCGTCGCCGATGCCACCCAAAGCGCCGGTGCTGTCGGCCGCGCCCTCGGCCTCTCGCAGCCCGCCGCCTGGCGGCGCATCCGCCGCCTCGAAGAGGCCGGCGTGATCGCCGGGCGCCGGATCGAGATCGACGCCGAGGCGTTCGGCTTCGGCGTCACGGTCTTTCTCGGGCTGAAACTCGCCACCAAGGGCCGGGTCAGCCTCGAGGATTTCGAGCGTGCCGCGACCGCGATCCCCGAGGTGCAGACCGTCCAGCACGTCCTCGGCCTCTACGACTACCGGCTGCGCGTCACCGCCCGCGATCTCGCCGATTTCGAACGCGTCCTCCGCCGCCGGATCATGACGCTGCCCGGCATCGGCCAGGTCGAGGCCAACGTGCTCCTGAGCGAGGAACGCCGCCCCGGCCCGCTCGGCTGACCCGGACATTCGGGGGCTTTGCGCCCCCAAACCCCCGCGAGGATACCTGGCCCAAGTGGAAACGGAGGAGCCCTCGTTTCCACTTGGCCGAAATATCCCCGGGGGGCGTCCCCGCGCAGGCGGGGACGGGGGGCAGGCAGCCCCCCAGCGACACTTCCGCTTTGCGTTGCGCCCCGTGCTGCGCTACCCCGGGGGAAACCACGAACGGAGGCCGCCATGCCCGCGCTTTTGCCAACAGTCGATCCCGACGGGCTCGAAGAGTTCTCGGTCGTCTTCACCGACCGCTCGCTCAACCACATGAGCGCCGCCTTCCAGGCAGTGATGCGCGACATCTCGGCGATGCTGAAAGAGGTCTACGGCGCCGAGGCGGTGGCGCTCGTGCCCGGTGGCGGCACCTTCGCGATGGAGGCGGTGGCGCGGCAGTTCGCGGGGGGCGCAAGCGCGCTCGTCGTGCGGAACGGCTGGTTCTCCTACCGCTGGAGCCAGATCCTCGAGGCGGGCGGCTTCGCCGGAGAGACCCATGTCGCGATGGCGCGCCGCACCGGCAATGCGCCGGGCGCCGCCTTCGCGCCGGCGCCGGTCGAGGAGGTGACCAAGGCGATCCGCGAAACGCGCCCCGATGTCGTCTTCGCCCCGCATGTCGAGACCGCGAGCGGGATGATCCTGCCCGACGACTACCTGAAGGCGCTGGCGGCGGCGGCGCATGAGGTGGGCGCGCTTTTCGTGCTCGACTGCATCGCCTCGGGCTGCATCTGGGTCGACATGGCCGAGGTCGGTGTCGACGTGCTCATCTCCGCGCCGCAGAAGGGCTGGACGGCCTCGCCCTCGGCGGGGCTGGTGATGTTCTCGCCCGCCGCGCTGAAACGGCTGGAGGAGACGAGTTCCTCGAGCTTCGCGCTCGACCTGAAGAAATGGCGCGCGATCATGGCGGCCTACGAGGCCGGCGGCCATGCCTATCACGCGACGATGCCGACGGACGCGCTCCGTGCCTTCCGCGACACGATGAAGGAGACCAGGGCCTACGGCTTCGAACGCCTGCGCGAGGCGCAATGGGCGCTCGGCAACGCGGTGCGCGAGGAACTGGCCGCGCGCGGCATCAGGTCGGTCGCGGCCGAGGGCTTCGGCGCGCCGGGCGTGGTCGTCAGCTTCACCGACGATCCCGAGATCCAGAACGGCAGGAAGTTCGCCGCCAATGGCGTGCAGATCGCGGCGGGGGTCCCGCTGCAGGTCGGCGAGGGCGAAGGCTATCGCAGCTTCCGCATCGGGCTTTTCGGGCTCGACAAGCTCTACGATGTCGAGGGCACCGTCGCCCGCGTCAGGCGCGCGCTCGACGCGGCGCTGGGCTGACGACGGGTTCGGCAAGGTGGGTTCAAACCCACCTTACG
>WOZM01000300.1:0-31600 GCA_011620265.1 Paracoccaceae bacterium | reverse complement strand
AAGGTGGGTTCAAACCCACCTTACGCGGATCAGCGCATCCCGAGCCCGGTCTTCATCAGGGTCTTGCGCACGGGCCTGAGCGAATAGAGCGCGTTGAGCGCCCCGGCCCGCAGGTCGCGGAGCGGCCGGGCCGAAATCATCGAGGTCCGGTTCAGAAGGTCGATCCCGGTCACTCGCGCCTTGACCTCGGGCCAGCGCCGGCGGTGATAGGACACCAGCATCGCCCGCTCGCCGAGCCGCTCCGGTGCCGCCTTCCCGAGATCGAGAAGGCAGTCGAGATCGGCGAGCGACATGTTCAGCCCCTGCGCCCCGATCGGCGGCACGACATGGGCGGCCTCGGCCAGAAGTGCCGTGCGCTCGGCCTCGAACCGCCCGGCGATCTGGCTGATGATCGGCCAGACCGAGCGCCGGGTGACGAGCGTCAGCGGCCCGAAAAGTCCGGCGGAGCGGGCGAACATCTCGGCCTCGAACGCCGCCACGTCGAGCGCGGCGAGGCGCAGCACCTCCGGGCCCCGGTCCATCCAGACCACCGCCGATGAGGGCCTGCCGTCGCGGTCCGGCAGCGGCACCAGCGTGAAGGGGCCGCCCGAGCGGTGGATCTCGGTCGAGACGTCGTCGTGCGGGATCGGGTGGGTCACCGCGAAGGCGAGCGCCTTCTGGCCGTAGCGGATGGTCCTGACGCCGATGCCGAGCGCCTCCCGCACCGGGCTTGCCCGCCCGTCGGCGGCGACCAGCAACCGGGCGGAGACCTGCGCCCCGCCGGTCAGCGTCACCCGCGCTTCGGTGGTGCGGGTCAGGACCGCCTCGGTCGCGGTTCCGGGGCGGAAATCGACGTTCGGCAGTTCGGCGATCCGCGCCACCGTCTCGCGGCGGAGAAGCCAGTTGGGGAAGTTCCAGCCGAACGGCTCCTCGCCGATCTCGCCCGCGTCGAAATCCTTGACGATGCGGGGTTCCGGCGCCTCGCCGCCGGCATCGACGATGCGCATGATCCTCAGCGCCGCCGCAAAGGGGGCGAGGCGGGACCAGAGCCCGGCCTCCTCCAGCACGCGGCGGGCGGGTCGCAGGAAGGCGGTGGTGCGCATGTCGGCACCGGCATCCGCCGCGTCCGTCACCGGCGGGGCGGGATCGACGCAGATCACCGAGAAGCCGGCCGCGCCGAAGGCCGCGGCCGCGGTCAGCCCGGCGACTCCGCCGCCGGAAATCAGGACATCAGTCGTTTCGGGTCTCGCAGTCCCGCGCATCGCCGCACCTCGTCTTTGGCGCGACCATAGACCCCTCGCCCCCGCCGTCCAAGGGGCATGCGGTCGCGGGCCTATTTGCCGATCGTGATCAGGATCAGCGTCGCGAAGATCGCGGGAACCGTGGCGAGCGCGGTCAGCCCGAGCGCCACGAGGCCCCATGTCTTCACCGCGAGGACCAGAAGGGTCACGAGGATCACGAGGAAATAGAGGATGTTGTCCCGCGTGCCGTGGACGAGGTCGCGGGCGATCCAGCCGAAGACGGGGATCGAATAGTACCACGGCAGGCGCGGGGCCTCGGTCGGGGTGGTCATGGGCTTCTCCTGTTCGCTGCCCGCGAGGTAGGGCGCCGCGGGGGCGGCCGCAACCGGTCGGAATGCCGCGCGGCAGGACGTCGCGGACGCGCCTAGCGCGAAAGCCGGGCGAGGAACCCCGCGAGGTCGTCGGTATGGTGGTGGATATGCGCGGCCGGCGCGGCTGCGGGGGCGACGTGGACGGTGCGCATTCCCATCGCATGGGGTGCGGCGAGGTTGCGCGGATCGTCCTCGAACATCGCGGCGCGGGCGGGGTCGATGCCGGCGGCGCCGAAGACGGTCTCGAAGGCTTGCCGCTCGGGCTTCGGGCGGTAGCCGGCATGTTCGACGCCGAAGATCGCATCGAAGGCGCCCGCAAGCCCCCGCGCCGCCAGCACCCGTTCGGCATAGGGGGCGGAGCCGTTGGTGTAGACGACGCGCTTTCCGGGCAGCGCGGCGATCGCGGCGCGGAGCGCGGGGTCGGGGTCGAGATGGTCGAGCGAGATGTCGTGGACATCGACGAGATAGGGCACGGGGTCGAGGCCGTGCTCGTGCATGAGTCCGGCGAGCGTCGTGCCGTAGAGCCGCCAGTAATCGGCGCGCAGCCGGTCGGCCTCGTCGCGCGGCACGTTCAGCGCCGCCATGACATAGGCGGTCATCCGGACCTCGATCTGGTCGAAGAGCCGGGCGGCGGGCGGGTAGAGCGTGTTGTCGAGGTCGAAGACCCAGGCGTCGACATGCGCGAACAGAGCGTGTGGCATGGGGCGGAGACTACGCGCCCCGGCCGGCCGCGGCAATGGAGCGGCTTGCCTCGGCCGGCGGCGGGGCCTAGGCTCTCGCGCCGCCGCAACGCTGGCGGCGCGGGAAGGGACGACGATGCAGAAGGACGCCTACACGCTCATCCTCGAGGCGATCGACGGCGGGGTCTACCGGCCCGGCGACCGGCTCGTCGAGGCCGAACTCGCCGAGCGCTTCGGCGTGTCGCGGACCCCGGTGCGCGAGGCGCTGCAACGGCTCGAGACGCAGTCGATGCTGGCGCGCGACGGGCGCTCGCTGATCGTTGCCTCGCTCGACCACAACCAGCTCGCCGAGCTTTACGTCGTGCGGGCCGAACTCGAGGGCCTCGCGGCCCGGCTCGCCGCCAAGCACGCGACGCCGGAAGAGGTGAAGGTGCTGGCCGACATGGTCGAGGAAGACCGGGCCCAAGTGAACGATCCGGCCGCACTGAGCCGCGCCAACCGGCGGTTCCACAAGCAGATCCACCTCGCCTCGCACAACCGCTACCTCGTCCAGCAGCTCGACCTCGTCCACCGCTCGATGGCGCTTCTGGCCACGACCTCGCTTGCCGCCGAGGGACGCGGGCAGGCGGCACTCAACGAACATGCGGAGATCGTCCGGGCGATCGCCGATGGCGACGGCGAGGCGGCGCAGGTGGCGTTGCGCGCACATATCTCAAAAGCCTTCGAAACACGGCTGAAACTCGATGCCGGGGCGCTGCGGGGCGCCGGCGATCGCTGAGCCGAGGACGTAGGCAGGCCGCTCGGGCCGCGCCTCGGGCTCGGCAGGCGGGACGAGAACCAGCACCGGCTTGCCCGGCTCGGGCCGCGCCTCCGGTTCCGGCATCTCCGCGGCCGCGCTCGCCGGAGGGCTGAGATGCAGCCGGACCGGACGGGCGGCGGCGGGATGCAGGACGACGAGCCCCGGCTCGGTGGCCGGCACGTGGACGGGATCGCCCAGCACCAGAACCGGCAGAAGCTCGGTCGGGCCGGTGCGCGCCGCGACCACCCCGTGCGAGGTCTTGTCCCAGTAGAACGGCCGCGTCAGGCATTCGTAGAGCGCCTTGTAGGAAGAAAGTGCCGCGAGCGGGAAATAGACGTGCAGCGTCGGCACCCACTTCATCAGGTAGCGGTGGTCGGCCCCGCGCGTCGCCCACATGCCGACGGCGATGTTCACCAGTTCCGAGGCGACGAAGAGCGTGCCGAGCGTCACAAGGGCGGCCGGCGGCAGCACGCTGCCCAGGGGATGCGGCAATCCGAAGGGCAGAAGCCAGAACGACCACAGAACCGGCGCCAGCAGCGATTGCGACAGGGTTCCGAGGAAGAGGATCTGCACCCCGATGAACCGCTTCCCCCCAAGCTCGCGCCAGAGCCGGACGGGGTCGCGCATATGGCTCGCCCAGGTCATCGCATAACCCTTCTGCCAGCGCGACCGCTGGCGGATCCAGGCGACGGGCCGGGCGTTCGGCTCTTCCCGGGTCACGGTCGCCAGAAGCTCGGTCCGGTAGCCCCGCCGCTCCAGCCGGACGCCGAGATCGGCATCCTCGGTGACGTTGTGGGCGTCCCAGCCGCCAAGATCCTCAAGCACCTTGCGGCGGAAGAAAAGCGTGGTCCCGCCGAGCGGCACGACGAAGCCGAGCCGCGCGAGGCCGGGCAGCATGGCGCGGAACCAGGCGGCGTATTCGACGGCGAAGCAGCGGGTGATCCAGTTGTGCCGGGCATTGTAGAAATCGAGGATGCCCTGCAGGCAGGCGACATCCGCTGCGGCCTCGTGAAAGCCGCGCACGACGGCGTGGATCTGGCCCGGATCCGGCGCGTCCTCGGCGTCCCAGATGCCGACGATCGAGCCCCGGCAGAAGTCGAGCGCGTAGTTCAGCGCCCGCGGCTTGGTGCGGATCGGCCCCGCGGGCACGATCACCACCCGCATCCAGCGCGGCAGGCTGCGGCTGGCGAGCGCCTTTTGGGTGAGAAGGTCGTCCTCCTCCACCACGAGGAGGATGTCGAGCAGTTCCTTCGGGTAGTCGATCCGGCCGATCCGGCGGATCAGCGGCGGGGCGATGTCGTTCTCGCGAAAGAGCGGCACCATCACCGAGACCACGGGAAGCCGGGCCAAGGGCGGGCACGGGGCGCGCGGGGCGGGGCGGGCGGTCGCTTCGGCGACGAAGGCCGCGAGCTTCAGCCCGGTGAAGGCGAGGAGCGTGACGACCGCCCAGCCCAAGAGAAGCGCGAAGGTCAGCGTCGGCGCGAGGACCAGCCCGGCCATGAGGACGGCCAGCGCGGCAAAGACGATCCGTGCCGCCTGCACCCCGTCCTGCGAACGGCAGCTTTCGTTCTCCGCGACGCGGGTTTCGGCGCGGCGGATGAGTGCCGTCTGCCGCGTGGCGATGATCGCGGCATGGATGTCGCGTTCGGGGGCGAGCGCCATCAGCACCGGGCCGAAATCCCCCGGCAGGTCGGAGCGCATCCGCGCGAATTCCTCCGGCCGCGCCGTCGCGATCACCGTCGCCCCGCCGATCCGGCGCCAGGGCAGGACCCCGTGGCCAAGGCAGAACTCGGCGCCGAGCCGGTCGAGGAGCCGCGCATCTGGCGGCTCGGCGATGAGGTCGACCGCCTTCGCCCCCCACTGGACCGACAGGGCCGCCGTGAGGTCGGCCTCGCTGACCCAGCCACGGGTGAGGAGGATGTCGCCGATCCGCACGTCCTGGCGGTCGCGGAGTGCGAGCGCCTTCAGCATGTTGCCGGGCTCCACCGCCTTCATGTCGATCAGGATCTGGCCGAGCGGCTTGCGCCGCACCCGGTCGCGCCGGGGCCGCGCGCGGGGCACGAAGGCCGGCCGGTCCGGCACGGGCACGGGCGCGAAGTCGGGCGTGACGAGGCGCAGATGGGTGGCGGGCGGCGACATGGAAATCCCGGCAGCGGCAATTCCGCCGAGCCTCGGCCGGCCATGGTTAACGGCCGGTTAACGGCCGGTTAACGGAACGCGGCAAATTGTGGAGATACCGCGATTTTTCGACCCGCGAAGGCCGGGCCGGCCCCCGGCCCGGACGGTTCGGCGCTCAGGCGGCGCGGCGGGCGCGCATCGCGGCGGCGAAGCGCTCGAAGAGGTAGAAGCTGTCCTGCGGGCCGGGACTCGCCTCGGGGTGATACTGCACCGAGAAGACCGGCCGGTCCTCGAGCCGGATGCCGCAGTTCGAGCCGTCGAAGAGCGAGACATGGGTCTCGCGCACACCCTTCGGCAGGGTCTGGCTGTCGACGGTGAAGCCGTGGTTCATCGAGGTGATCTCGACCTTGCCGGTCTCGAGATCCTTCACCGGGTGGTTGGCGCCGTGATGGCCGTGGTTCATCTTGATCGTCTCGGCGCCGAGCGCGAGGGCGAGCATCTGGTGGCCGAGGCAGATGCCGAAAAGCGGCAGGTCGCGCGCCAGCACGCCCTTGATCATCGGCACCGCATAGCGGCCGGTCGCCGCCGGGTCGCCGGGACCGTTCGAGAGGAACACGCCCTCGGGCGTGTGCGCCAGCACCTCCTCGGCCGTCGCGGTCGCGGGCAGGACGGTGACGTCGCAGCCCGCGCTCGCGAGGCAGCGCAGGATGTTGCGCTTGGCGCCGTAGTCGAGCGCCACGACGCGGAACCCGTCGCCGGTGCGCTTGCCGAAGCCCGCGGGCCAGGCCCAGCGGGTCTCGTCCCAGCGGTAGCTCTGCGCGCAGGTCACGTCCTTCGCGAGGTCGAGCCCGACGAGCCCCGACCAGGCGCGCGCCCTGGCGACCAGCGCGCCGATGTCGAACCGGCCCTCCGGGTCATGGGCGAGCGCCACATGCGGCGCGCCCTGCTGGCGGATCGCGCGGGTCAGGCGCCGCGTATCGAGCCCGCCGATGCCGATCCGGCCGCGCTTTTCGAGCCAGCCGACGAGGTCTTCGGCCGCGCGCCAGTTCGACGGCTCCGTCGGGTCCCATTTCACCACCATCCCGGCCGCGACCGGGTCGGCGGTCTCGTCATCCTCGGGATTGACGCCGGTATTGCCGATATGGGGGAAGGTGAAGGTGACGACCTGTCCGGCATAGGAGGGATCGGTCATGATCTCCTGATAGCCGGTCATCGCGGTGTTGAAGCAAAGCTCGGCCACCGTCTCGCCGGTGGCGCCGAACCCCTTGCCGTAGAACACGGTTCCGTCGGCGAGCGCGAGGCAGGCGGTGGGCTTGTCCTGCGGCTTCTGGCTCGTGGGCATGGCGCGACTCCCCGGATGCAAATCTCGCGGAACGTAAGGGTGCCGGCAGAGCAGGTCAAGGGCCGGAAAGGAATTCTCCTTACGTAGCGATTTCAACAAGTTATGCGAAAATCGGCTGGTTGTGCCCGGTGCCGGAAGACGATATGGTGGGGCCTTCGGAAGCTCAGGGGATGGAGACCCGATGGATATGCGCGAACGGATCGGCGCGGCTCTCAAGGATGCGATGAAATCCAGGGATGCCGAGCGGCTGTCGACCCTGCGGCTGATCAATGCCGCGATCAAGGACAAGGACATCGCCCTCAGGGGCGAGGGCGGCGACGCCACGGTCGGCGACGCCGAGGTGCTGGCCATTCTCGGTCGCATGGTCAAGCAGCGCCAGGAATCGGCGCGCGCCTATGAAGAGGGCGGGCGGCTGGAACTGGCGGAGAAGGAACTCGCCGAGATCAAGGTGATCGAGGACTTCCTGCCGCGACAGCTAACGCCCGAGGAAGTCGGCGCGGCGGTCGATGCCGCGATCGCCGAGGTCGGCGCCAGCTCGATCCGCGACATGGGGCGCGTCATGGCGGTGCTGAAGGCCAGGTATACCGGCCAGATGGATTTCGGCGCCACCGGCCCCACGGTCAAGGACAAGCTGGGGTGAGACGCGCCCGGACGGGCTTCCGGTGGAAGCCCGTCAGCGTCGAACGCCCGAAGCGCAAGCGAAGGGCCGGGTAGTGCCCGGACCGTCTGCGTTGCGCGGTGGGGCATTTGTGGCACCCCCGGGGGGCTGTCTGCCCCCCATTGCCCCGGACGAGCCGGGGCAATTCCCCCCGAGGATACTTGATCCAGGTGGAAGCAGGGAAGGCGGGAGCGGTTCTCAGTTCGCGAGGGCGGGGTTCCGGACGAGGGCGGTCGAGAAGACACCGCTGGTCGCGGTGTCGATGGTGATCTCGACCGCATCCATCTGCTTCTCGCCGGGCACTTCCAGCGACAGGACGTTCGGCGCAGTGGTCGGGAAGGGCCGGCCGGCGCGGAACGTGTGGCTGTCGCCATAGACGAGGAGCACCGGCTTGCCGAAGGCCGCGGCCTCGGCGATCAGCGCCGGGCCGACATTCGCGAAGCCGGAATGGCGCAGCCAGGTTTCGTCGCCGAAGGCGTTCCAGTCAAATTCGAACATGTCGGCCTGCATCGCAATGACCAGCGCCTTGGCGTCCCTGGCCGCCGCGAAGCTTTCCTTCAGCCAGGCGAGGTTGGCGGCGTCGCGGGCAAAGAATTCCTCGACCGCCCTGGGGTCGCGGATCTCGAAATTGTTGTTCGAGCCGACGACGTGGGCGGTGACGATCATCACGTCGTCGAGCAGGAGCCGGGCGTTTTCGGGATAGCCGTCGGCGGCCTGCGAGGCGACCTCGGCCGGGGTCTGGCCGAAGCTCTTCGCCGGGTCGGCGAAATAGGTGGCGCGGAGATGGAAGAGGCGCTCCTGCGGGTCGAAGCTGCCGGCCTTCTCGCGGTAGCAGTCGGTCCATTCGTTGTCGCCGGGGCTGTAGAGCGTGGGCGCGGCGAAGCTGTTCATGTAGGCAAGCTGCTGGCCGAGGATCTCGTCCGAGCAGGGGGTGGAGCCGGACTTGGTGTCGCCGACATGGATCACCGCCCGGGGGCCGAGCGCGTTGATCGTGCCGATCAGCGCCTCGTAGGGGGCGTAGACCTCCTCGGGCTTGCCGTAGGGCGCATCGCCGAGGGCGACGATGGTGAAGGGGTCGGCCGTGGCGGCGGTGGCGAGCGCGGCAAGCGCGGTGGCGGCGAGAATCGGTTTCAGCATGGCAGCCTCACTGGTTGGGTCCGGGCGGCACCATGGCGCGGCGATGTTGGGCTTTCGTGTCGGCGGGATGACGCGCCGGTGACAGTCAGCGGAGCCGCGCGAGGCGCTGTCGCAGATCCTCGGCCAGCGCCACGCGCTCCTCCTCGGTCAGGAAGGCGCCGAGCTCGACCTCGCGGCCTTCGCCCTTCAGCGTCAGGTAGTGCGGCACCCGGCCGCCCGCCGGATAGAGGCGAACCGCGACCCAGTAGGGGTTGGCCTCCCACCGCTGCTCGCTGCCGTCGGGGGCGCGGCGGATCAGGGAGATGCGGTCGGGGGCGAGGGTCAGCGCCTCCGTCAGCGCGCCGTCGCGATAGCTGCGGCTGAGCGCCCACCAGATGCCCGCAACGGCCGCGCCGAGGAACGGCAGGAGCCCCCAGAGGATGACGGTGCCGAGTGCCGCGAAGAGCGGGAGCGAGATCAGCGCGGCGGTGCCACCGATGAACCAGACGAATCCGAGCCGGGGCAGCGAGCGGTAGGGCCAGAGATGCAGCTCCGCCCCGTCGTCGTGTTCCGTGTCGATCCATTCATAGGGCATGGCGGGGACCGTGGGCTACCCGGCGGGCCGGAAGCGCTGCCAAAGCGACCATGTCAGAAGGCCGGTGAGCGCGAAGAATGACAGGGCGGCAATGGCGCTGAGCCAGGTCGCCAGGAGATTGACGGCACCGAAAAGACCGGGAAAGTCGACATGGCGCGGTCCGGTCAGATGAATGATCAGCTGAGGGAGCGCGGACGCAAGTATCTGCCCGGTTGCGAGGCCCCAGAAGGCGACGCGGGTGAGCCTTGGCGCCACCATCGCGCCGATCCGCTGCTGGACCCAGATCACCCCCGCGAGGGCGGCCCAGACCACACCGGTCTCCAGGTAGAGGCGATTGTGCGAGATGACATAGTAGGTGTCGTGATATATGTCCGACGCGGCGCCGTCCGTCATCGGGATCGACGGATTGATCGATGCCTCGGCCAAGGTCCACAATCCCGCAGCCGCAAGATAGCTCAGCGCGACGGCTGAAAAGAGGCCGGCGGGAGACGTGCCGCGAAATTGGAGGGCAACGGCGGCGGCGAGGGCAAGTGCGTGGGGCAGGAGCGGGAGCATGGCTTGTCGGTTCGTGAATGCAGAAGGCCCCGGAGTTATCCGGGGCCTTGCGTTTCTCTGGTCCGCTTCAGTGCGCGTGGCCGTGATCCCAGTCCGACTGCTTCGGGAGCGTCTCGAACGTGTGCTCCGGCGGCGGTGAGGGCAGGGTCCATTCCAGCGTGTCGGCCCAGGGGTTCCAGTAGTTGTTCTCGGTGATCCGCTTGCCGGCGCGCAGGGTGTAGATGACCACGCCGATGAAGAAGACGAAGGAGGCGAACGAGAGGAAGGCGCCGAGCGACGAGACGTAGTTCCAGTAGGCGAAGGCCTCCGGATAGTCGATGTAGCGCCGCGGCATGCCCTGACGGCCGAGGAAGTGCTGCGGGAAGAAGGTCAGGTTGGCACCGATGAACATCATCCAGAAATGCAGCTTGCCCGCCCATTCGGGATATTGCCGGCCCGACATCTTGCCGATCCAGAAATAGATCCCCGCGAAGATCGCGAAGACCGCGCCGAGGCTCATCACATAGTGGAAGTGGGCGATCACATAGTAGGTGTCGTGATAGACCCGGTCCACCGGCGCCTGGCTCAGCACCACGCCGGTCACGCCGCCGATGGTGAAGAGGAAGAGGAAGCCGAAGGCCCAGAGCATCGGCGTCTTGAACTCGATCGAGCCGCCCCACATCGTCGCGATCCAGGAGAAGACCTTGATGCCGGTGGGCACCGCGATCACCATCGTCGCCAGCATGAAATAGCTCTGCTGGGTCAGCGACATGCCGACGGTGTACATGTGGTGCGCCCAGACGACGAAGCCCAGGACCCCGATCGCCACCATCGCATAGACCATCGGCAGGTAGCCGAAGACCGGCTTCTTCGCGAAGGTCGCGATGACGTGGCTGATGATGCCGAAGCCGGGGATGATGATGATGTAGACTTCCGGGTGGCCGAAGAACCACAGGATGTGCTGGTAGAGGATCGGGTCACCGCCGCCCTGAGGCTGGAAGAAGGTGGTGCCGAAGTTGCGGTCGGTCAGGAGCATGGTGATCGCACCCGCCAGAACCGGCAGGCTCAGAAGGATCAGCCAGGCCGTGACGAAGATCGACCAGGCGAAGAGCGGCACCTTGTGCAGCGTCATGCCCGGCGCCCGCATGTTGAGGAAGGTGGTGATCATGTTGATCGCGCCGAGGATCGACGAGGCGCCCGAGACGTGGACCGCGAAGATCGCGAGGTCCATCGACCAGCCGGCCTCGTTGGTCGACAAGGGCGGGTAGAGCACCCAGCCGACGCCCGACCCGGCCTGGTCGTTGCCGCCCGGCGCCAGCACCGAGGCCACGGCGAGCGAGGTGCCCGCGACATAGAGCCAGTAGGAGAGGTTGTTCATCCGCGGGAAGGCCATGTCCGGCGCGCCGATGTGGAGCGGCATGAAATAGTTGCCGAACCCGCCGAAGAGCGCCGGAATGACCACGAAGAACATCATCAGGATGCCGTGGGCGGTGACGAGCACGTTCCAGAGGTGGCCGTTCGGTGTGCAGACCTCGTCGGAAGCCGCCATCCGCGCCCCTTCGAGGCACATGTACTGGACGTCGGGCGACATGAGTTCCATCCGCATGTAGACCGTGAAGGCCACCGAGATGAACCCCACGACCGCGGCCGTGAAGAGGTAGAGGATACCGATATCCTTGTGGTTGGTGGACATGAACCACCGGGTGAAGAACCCGGGGTGTCCATGTTCGCCGTGGCCATGAATGGCTGCGTCGGCCATGCTGATCTCCCATTCCATATGCGAGGCGCGGGGACGCGGAGATCCCCGGCGAGGCTATGGCCCCGTAATAATTGGCCGGAACGGGATGGGCAATCAAAGAAGCGGGCGGGGGCCGCGAAAAATTGTCTCGCCCCCCGCGCCCGCCGTGATTGGAAACGGTTACTGCGCGAGCGAGGCCAGATAGGCCGCCATGTCCTCGGCGCCCTTGGTCAGTTTGAAGGTCATTTTCGACTTCCCTGCCTCGTCACCGGAAAATTCTTCCAGGAACTCTGACGGATCGGGCAGGTACTCGGCGAGGTTTTCCTCGGACCACACGAGGCCTTTCTCGCCGGCTTCCTTCATGACTTCGCTGTACTTGAAGTCGGTCGAGCCGGCGGCCCGCCCCACCACGCCATAGAGATTCGGACCGGTCTTGCCGCCCTTCTGGATCTCGGTGCCGTCATCGGCGACGATCATGTGGCAGGCCTTGCATTTCTTGAAGTCGCTTTCGCCCTTTGCGGCATCCCCGGAGGCGAACGCGGGAGAAGCCAGGGCGACGGCGGCGGCAATCGTGAGAATCGTGGTTTTCATCATCATTCCTCGTTTCGCGATGGGTCGTGCGGGCGCACGGTTTGCGCGCTGATAGCATGCGAGGATTGGTCGCGACTTGCGAAAAGTCAAATCGCCCGCACGGTCGGGGCCGGAAAGTTGCCGGCGTTACGCAGGGTCATCCCCCGCCCCCGGACGGCCCCGCCCCGCGACGGCCCTGCACCGGCGCCGGGACAGACCCGGCGAAGACCCGCCCGAACGTCGTCGCAAGCGCGCTGTCGATGTCGCCCATCGTCACCGGCAGGCCGAGATCGACGAGGCTCGTCACCCCGTGATCGCGGATGCCGCAGGGCACGATGCCGTCGAAATGCGACAGGTCCGGCTCCACGTTGATCGAGATGCCGTGGAAACTCACCCATTTGCGGAGCTTCACCCCGATCGCCGCGATCTTGTCCTCGCGCGAGGCGCCGTCGGGGCCGGGCGCCTTGTCGGGGCGCGTCACCCAGACGCCGACCCGGCCATCACGCACTTCGCCGGTCACGTTGAACTCGGCCAGGGCGGCGATGATCCAGCCCTCAAGGCGCTGGACGAAGGCGCGCACGTCGCGGCCGCGGGCGTTGAGGTCGAGCATCACATAGACCACGCGCTGGCCCGGCCCGTGATAGGTATACTGCCCGCCGCGCCCCGCGACATGGACCGGAAAGCGGTCGGGATCGGTCAGGTCCTCGGGCCTCGCCGAGGTGCCGGCGGTGTAGAGCGGCGGATGTTCGAGAAGCCAGACCGCCTCGCCGGCGCGGCCGGCGGCGATGTCGGCGACGCGGGCCTCCATCGCGGCCAGCGTCGCGGCATAGTCCGAAAGACCGGGCAGATGCATCCATTCGACCAAGGCTTCGCTCCTTCGGGCGGTGTCGGCCCGACTGCTCATAGCCCGCGCGGCCCGGCCTGAAAAGCACCCCCTTGCAGGCGGAAAGGGGCGCGCGAAGTGCGGACCGTCGGCCAAGGATTGCCCGAGACAGGAATACCCGACTGTGCGCCGCGCCCTCGGACACGCTCGCGGCGCGCGCCAACGTGCCGCGCACCCGTAGGCCGCACCGGACGCCGGCCTGCCTCCTGCCGGTGCCGCCGGTCGCGCAGATGAACCGCGCCGGCTGTCGCCGCTGATCGTCCGCGGCCGCATTGCCGGGCCGGGTGTGAGCGATGGCAGGAAAAAAAACGTTGCCAGACGCGCCGGCCCGGTTCAGACTTTACCCGATTTGCAACGAATGTCTCGGGGCGGTGGGGGCCGTCCCGTGATCGGTTTGGTCCTGAACGCAGGAGAGATGACATGATATTCAAACGAATTGCCGTGGCCGGTACTGCGGCCTCGCTCGCGCTCAGCCCGGTCAGCCCGGCCTTTGCCGATGCCGGAGATGCGATCGTCGGGGGGGTGATCGGTGGGCTTATCGGCGGCGCGATCGTCAACGAGAACAACAAGAAGAAGCGCACGGTGGTGCGCAGTTCGACAAGCTCCGGCATGACGTCTGCACAGCGGTCGGCCAACCGCGAAACGCAGGTCGCGCTCAACTATTTCGGCTATCCGGTCGGAACGCCCGACGGTGTGCTCGGCCGCAATTCGCGGGGCGCGATCTCGCAATACCAGATGACGCTCGGCTATCCGGCGACGGGTCAGTTGACGGAGTACGAACGCAGCCACCTGATCGGCTCCTATCACCGGGCGGTGGCGGGTGGCGCGATGACGCTGCAACAGGCCGCGGCCAACCCGATGGGAATGCGCGGACTTCTCGTGACCTGGCGCGATGAGGCGATGGGCATCGTGCCTCAGGGCCAGACGGTGGCGATGCCGGCCGCGCCCGAAACGGCGCCGGCCCCGGAACCGACGGTCGAGGCCGCCGCCCCGGCCCCTGCGGCCCCTGCGGCCCCCGGCCTGCCGACCTTCCTCGGCGCCGGCGCGGCCGAGGCCTCGCTCGCCTCGCATTGCAACCGGGTCGGGCTGATGGCGACGACGGCGGGGGGCTACACGACCGTGGCCACCATGACCGATCCGATGACGGCGCTCGGCGAGCAGTTCTGCCTCGTCCGCGCCTTCACCATCGCCGAGGGCGAGGAGTTGGCCGCACGGGTGCCGGGCGTCACGCCGGACGAGATTCGCGGCCAGTGCGCGGGCTTCGGCCCGGCGATGCAGGCGCAGGTCGCGGCTTTGTCGCTCGAACCCGCCGAGAAGGTGATCGGCGAGGTGCGCGGCTTCGCGCTCTCGACCGGGATGGCGCCGGCGCAGCTTGCCGCGACCGCGAAGATCTGCCTCTCGGTCGGCTATTCCGAGGACGACATGGACGTGGCGGTGGCCTCGGGCCTTCTCCTCGCCGCCCTGGGCGAGGGCGCCTATGGCGAGCTTGTCGGCCATCACCTCAGCCAGGGCTTCGGTGCCGCGAGGCGGGCCGACCTCGCCTTCGACTGGTACGACATGGCGCTGAAGGCCGCCGATCAGAGCGGCTCGGTGCCCTTCGCCCCGGGCCAGCCCGAGCGGATGCAGCTTGTCCGCAAGGCCGCCTACACGATCGCCGGCCGCGGCGACCAGGCGGCGCTGCCGGAAGCCGCGCCCGCCACGCTGCCGAGCTTCGGGGTCACCGAAGCGCCGCAAGAGATGGCGGAGGCCGCCCCGGCAGTCGCGGCGACGACGACGCCGGTCGCGCTGACCGCCGAGCAGGTCGACGCGCTGCCGCTCGCGGCGCGGCTGCCCTTCCTGCTCTTCCGCAACTGAGTTTTACAGAAACGACCGCGGCGGGCGCGGGTTTCCGCGCCCGCCGACGTTCCGGGACCTGAAAATTTTCGCCGCCCCGAAAAATCCCCTTCACATCGCCGGAGCCTTTGGCTAAGTAACGCCCACCTCGCCCGGGGCATCGTTTCCCGGGCCCGGTGCGGTTGTGGCGGAATTGGTAGACGCGCAGCGTTGAGGTCGCTGTGGGCTAACCCCCGTGGAAGTTCGAGTCTTCTCAACCGCACCACTCACTTCCCTTCAGAACGACGGAGCCTAGAGCTTGTCGAGCAGCGCCAGCAGCCGATCGCGCTCGCGCGGGCTGAGGTTGCGCGCGGTCCGGTCTGAGATCTCGGCGGCGAGGGGAATCGCCTCGCGGAGGAACGCGCGGCCCTCCTCGGTGAGCGAGATCTCGACCCGCCGGCGGTCGGTGGGCGAGGGTGCCGTCGCGATCAGGCCCTTGCGCGCCAGCCGCTCCACCACGCCCTTCGTCGTCGCCGCATCCATCGCCACCAGCCGGCCGAGATGGTTTTGCGACAGTGTGCCCTCGTCCTTCAGCTTCGTCAGCACCGCGAACTGGCGCGGCGTGATCTCGGGCATCCGGGACGAAAAGATCTCCAGATGCCGCTGATTGGCGAGGCGCAGCTTGAAGCCGATCTGGTCCTCCAGCCGATATGACGCATCCTCGGTCACGCGGGTCCGATGCCTCCCTGTCCTGTTCCGGGGGAATCCTAGACGGTTGGCGGGCGATGACAAGCGCCGCGACGGGCGGCGGGGGGGGGCGCGGGCCGGAAAATTCGTTTGACAGCAAACAAAACTCGCCGCGTAATCGCAACGAGGGATCGCCGGGCCTGATACCGGACCGGCGACAGGCGGGAAAGGCGGATACCGGTGTCGGAACCGGCAGGCACGGCGGCTGAGACGGGACAAGGCGGGCTGCGGCGGGTCATCGCCTGGCCCACGCGCGTCTGGCCGGGCCGGAGCCACGGGCCGGACGGGCGGCTCCATCTCAGCCACGGGCCGATCGACCTCGTCTTCGACCTCGGCGGCGCGCCGGGCGAGGTCGCGGCGGCCGAGGCGGTCGCCGGCCGCGCCTTCGACGGGCTGCTGGAGGCGCTGGTGGCCGAACTGCCGCTCTTGCGCAGCCCGGCCGGGCCGGGATCGGCCGAGCCGGAGGGCCCGGTGGCGCGGCGGATGATGCGGGCGGTCCGGCCCTTCGCCGACCAGTTCGTCACCCCGATGGCGGCCGTCGCCGGGGCGGTCGCGGACCACATGCGCGACGCGATCCGGGCCGAGGCCGGGGTCTCCCGCGCCGTCGTCAACAATGGCGGCGATATCGCCATCCACCTCGTCGGCGCGCAGCGCTACCGCATCGGCATCCACGACTACCGCCATTTCGGCCGCTACGCGGGCATTGTCGAGATCGGCGCCGGCGACGGCATTGGCGGGGTCGCGACCAGCGGCTGGCGCGGCCGCAGCCATTCGCTCGGCATCGCCGACGCGGTGACGGTGCTGGCGGCGACGGCGGCCGAGGCCGACGCGGCGGCGACGCTGATCGCCAATGCGGTGGACCTGCCCGGTTCGCCCCGCGTCACCCGCCGCCCGGCGCGCGAGCTTGCACCGGACAGCGATCTCGGCGACCTGCCGGTGACGGTCGATGTGGCGGAGCTTGCGCCGGAGGAGGTCGCGCGGGCGCTTGCCGCGGGCGTGGCGCGGGCCGAGGACTATGTGGCGCGCGGCCTGATCAAGGCGGCGTTTGTGATCCTGCAGGGACAGGCGCGCGGCGTCGGCGCGGGCTTTGCCGCGGCGATGCGGATCGAGGACGGTGGATCGAGGACAGCGGGAGGCGAGGACCGATGACAAGGGCGAACATCCGCAAGATGGTGACCGTGGTCGAGGAAGTGCGGACCGAGATGGGACAGCGCGTCAGCCCGCCCACCCGCCGCGCCGCCGCCATCGCGGTGATCGCCAACCCCTTCGCGGGGCGCTATGTCGCGGACCTCGAGGAGTTGATGGTGATCGGCGAGGAACTTGGCGGCCTCCTCGGCGAGGCCTGCGTCAAGGCGCTCGGCATCCGGCCGGATCAGGCGCAGGGCTACGGCAAGGCAGCCCTCGTCGGCGAGAATGGCGAGCTCGAACACGCCGCCGCGATCCTCCATCCGCGCCTCGGCAAGCCTCTCCGCGCGGCGGTGGAAAAGGGCGCGGCCCTCGTGCCCTCGAACAAGAAGCGCGGGCCGATGGGCCATCCCCTCGACGTGCCGCTCGGCCACAAGGACGCGGCCTATGTGCGGTCGCATTTCGACGGGATGGAGGTGCGGGTGAACGACGCCCCCCGCGCCGACGAGATCCTCGTCGCGGTCGCGGTCAGCGACAGCGGCAGGCCGCTGCCGCGCGTCGGCGGGCTGACCCACGAAGAGGCCAAGGGCAAGGACGGGCTGCGCTGATCATGACCGTGTTCCGGCCCCGCGACCTTTCGGATGCGCTCGGCTTCCTCGCCGAGGCGCCGGCCGTCCTGCTCGCCGGCGGCACGGATGTGTTTCCGGCGCTCGGCGACCGGCCGGCACCGGCGCGGGTGCTCGACCTCACGGCCCTGCCGGAGCTCCGCGGGATCGCGCGCGACGGCGATCGCTGGCGGATCGGCGCGGGCGTGACCTGGGCGGAGCTTCTCCGCGCCGATCTGCCGGCGGCGTTCGACGGGCTGAAGGCGGCGGGCCGGCAGGTCGGCTCGGTGCAGATCCAGACCACCGGGACGCTCGCCGGCAACATCTGCAACGCCTCGCCCGCCGCCGACGGGGTGCCGGTTCTTCTCGCGCTCGACGCCTCGGTGGAGCTGGCCTCGACGTCCGGGCGGCGCGTCGTGGCGCTCGGGGACTTCGTCACCGGGGTGCGGAAGACCGACCTTCGGCCCGGCGAGGTGGTGACGGCGATCCTCGTGCCGCATCTGCGGGGCGACCTGCGCTCGGGCTTCGGGAAGCTCGGCGCGCGGGCCTATCTGGTCATCTCGATCGCCTCGCTCGCGGTGGTCCTGCGGTTCGAGCGCGGGGCGCTCGCCGAGGCGCGGATCGCGGTCGGCGCCTGTTCGCCGGTGCCGCAGCGGCTCCCGGCGCTGGAACGCGACCTTGTCGGCGCGCCGGAGGGCGCGCTCGGTGCCCTCGTGCGGGTGGATCACTTCGACGGCCTCGCGCCGATCGACGACGTGCGGGCCTCGGCAGCCTACCGGCGCGACGCGGTCGCGACTCTGGCACGGCGGATGCTGGACAGATGCGGGGCAAGGCCATGAGCGGAATCGGCTTCACCCTCAACGGCCGTGCCGTCGAGCATCGGGGCGAGGGCTTCGACCGGCTGTCGCGGGTGCTCCGGACCGAATTCGGCTGCGCCGACGTGAAGGTCGGCTGCGATGCCGGCGATTGCGGCGCCTGCACGGTGCTGATCGACGGCGCGCCGGTCTGCGCCTGCATCACCGCCGCCGGCCGGGCCGAGGGGCGGGCGGTCGAGACGCTGGCGGGCCTGCGCGATAATGATCCCGCCTTTTCGGTCCTTTCCGCCGCATTCCTCGCACATGGGGCGGCCCAGTGCGGGATCTGCACGCCGGGGATGATGGTCTCGGCCACGGCCCTTTTGCGCGCGGTTCCGGCGCCGTCCGAGGCCGAGGTGCGGGACGCGCTCGGCGGCGTCCTTTGCCGCTGCACCGGCTACCGCAAGATCATCGACGCGGTGCGCGGCGTCGCGGCCGCCGAGGCTCTGACCGGCGGCGTCGGTGCCGGGATCGTCCGCCTCGACGGCGCCCGCAAGGTCGAGGGCCGCGAGGTCTTCGGCGACGATGCCGCGCCCGCCGATGCGCTGGTTCTGAAAGTCGTCCGGGCGCCGGAGGACCACTGCCGCTTCTGCTTCGGCGACCTGGACGCCTATGCGAAGGAAAAGGGCCTCGACCTGATCCTGACCGCGCGGGACGTGCCGGGACGGAACCTCTTCGGCACCATCCCCGGTTTCATCGACCAGCCGGTCTATGCCGAGGGCAAGGCGCTCTTCCGGGGCGAGGCGGTCGCCGCCGTCGTCGGCCGGGCGGAGGTGATCGGGGCGCTGGATTTGTCCACGTTCCCCGTGACATGGGAGCCGATCCTCGCGGCGCGGGAACCGCAGGCGGCGAAGGCGCTGGACGCGTTCCATCCCGGCCGGACGGAGAACGTCATGTGCGCGGGCTTCGTCCGGAAGGGCGATGCCGAGGCGGCGCTGGCACGGGCCGACATCACCGCCGAGGGCAGGTTCGAAACGCGGTTCATCGAACACGCCTATATCGAGCCCGAAGCGGGATACGCGGACTGGGTAGAGGGCCGCGTGGAGGTCCACGGCGGCACCCAGGCGCCGCACATGAACCGCGACTCGCTGGCCGAGATCCTCGGCCTGCCGGTGGAGGCGGTGCGCATCGTGCCGACGGCCGTGGGCGGTGGCTTCGGATCGAAGCTCGACATCTCGTTCCAGCCCCATGTGGCGCTGGCGGCGATGCGGCTGAAACGCCCGGTGCGGATTGCCTATACCCGTTCGGAATCAATGGCTTCTACGACGAAGCGGCATCCCGGCCTGATGCGGGTCCGGGCCGGGGTGACGAAGGATGGCAGGCTCTCGGGCTTCGCCTTCGACGGCATGTTCAACACCGGCGCCTATTCCTCCTGGGGGCCGACGGTCGCGAACCGGGTTCCGGTCCATGCCGGCGGTCCCTATGCCCATGCCGACTATGTCGCGCGGGCCGAGGGGGTGCATACCAACTGCGCCCCCGCCGGTGCCTTCCGCGGCTTCGGCGTGCCGCAGGCGGCCATCGCGCAGGAGGCGGTCTTCGACGATCTGGCGGCGGAGCTCGGCATGGACCGGCTGGAGTTCCGCCATCTGAACGCGCTCGACAACGGCGTTCCGACGGCGACCGGGCAGATTTTCGACGGTGCGGTCGGGGTGAAACCCTGTCTCGACGCGCTGCGGCCCGCCTGGCAGGAGGCATTGGAGAAAGCACGTCTTTTCAACGAGAAGGGTGGCGTTCTTCGCAAGGGTGTCGGCATTGCCTGCGGCTGGTATGGCTGCGGCAACACCTCGCTTGCGAACCCCTCCACGATCCGCGCGGGCATCACCGCCGATGGCCGGATCGTCCTCCATCAGGGGGCGATGGATATCGGCCAGGGCGCGAATACCGTCATCGCCCAGATCTTCGCCGAAGCCTTGGGTGTGGACGCGCGTCGGGTGGAGATCGTCGGCCCCGATACCGACGTGACCCCGGATGCCGGCAAGACCTCGGCCTCGCGCCAGACCTTCGTCTCGGGCAATGCGGCGCGGCTGACGGGCCTGGCACTCCGCGCCGAACTGCTGCGGCTGACGAATGCTGCCGAGGGGCGGATTTCCGTGTCAAAGGAAGGGATTGCGGTGACATCCTCGGACGGAACCCGGCACTCCGCGCCGCTGCCCGACGGCACGGGCTACGTGATCGAGGCGGCGGAGACCTACGATCCGCCGACGGCGCCGCTCGACGCGAACGGTCAGGGCGTGCCCTATGCCGTCTACGGCTATACCGCGCAGATGGTGGAGCTGACGGTGGATGCCGGGCTTGGCACCGTGACGCTCGACCATATCCATGCCGCGCATGACGTCGGCCGGGCGATCAATCCGGTGCTGGTCGAGGGACAGATTCACGGCGGCGTGGCGCAAGGCATCGGCCTCGCGCTGATGGAGGAATATATCGCCGGGCGTACCGACAACCTGCACGACTACCTGATCCCGACCATCGGCGACGTGCCGCCGATCACCAGCCACATCGTCGAGGTCGCGGACCCGCACGGGCCCTACGGCGCCAAGGGCCTTGGCGAGCATGTGCTGATCCCGACGGCGCCCGCGATCCTCTCGGCGATCCGTCATGCGACCGGCGCAAGGGTGACGCGGCTGCCGGCGACGCCGGACCGGGTGCTGGCGGCGATCCGCGCCGCGAAAGAGGTTTAGGATGGTCCGGCAAGTCGTTGAATCGCGCAGGGAAGGCAAGATCCGCTGCGATGCCTGCCCGGTGATGTGCTACATCAGTGAGGGCCGCGCCGGCGCCTGCGACCGCTATGCGAACGAGGGCGGCGAACTGGTGCGGCTCGATCCCTTCACGGTCCTGGAGGCGGCGAAGGAGGGCGACGGGCAACTGGTGCCGTTCCTCGAGATCGAGGCCGGCGAATGGGACGGCGACATCCTCAGGACCGGGCGGCCCTTCATCACCGCCATCGGCGCGGGCACGACCTATCCCGACTACAAGCCCGCCCCCTTCATCGTGGCCCAGAACCATGACGGGGTGGACATGGTCACCATCGTCACCGAGGGGATCTTTTCCTATTGCGGCGCCAAGGTGAAGGTCGATACCGACCGCTTCCTCGGGCCGGAGGCGGCGGCGGTCAGGGTCGAGGGCGAGGCCATCGGCCATGTGATGACCGCCGAATACGGCTCGCAGATGCTGTCGCTCGGGGGGGTGCATCACCTCACCGGCGGCTCGAAGAAGGAAGGCCGCGTCACCTGCGACGCGCTCCTCAGGCTCTGCAACCGCGATCCGGTGACCGTCACCATCGACGGCGGCGCCGAGGTGGTGCTGGCGGCGGGCAGGCCGCCGGTGGTCAACGGGGCCGAGGAGCATCTGATGCGGGTCGGCTGCGGCTCGGCCACGATCGGCATGTTCGCGAGGCAATGGCAGGGGCTGGTGGACGAGGTGGTGGTGGTCGACGACCACATCACCGGGGTCCTGTCCGAGCATCAGGCCGGCAAGCTCCTTGGGGTGGAGCCGACCGGCATCAAGATCCTTGGCCACAAGTCCACGCCGGGGCGCTATTTCCGCGTCGCCGGGCCCGGCACCGGCTGGGGCGGCACCAATATCGAGGATCCGCTGACGATTCTCGGGCCGTGGCGGGCGGGTATCGCCCGGCCGGGTCTGACGCTCCTGATGGTGTCCACGACGGGCGAGCAATGGGGCTACTACGTGCTCGACGACGATCTGAGGCCGGTGAAGGCCGACCTGCCGGAGAGCCTCCGGACCTCGGTCGAGCGGATCGCCGAGAATTGCGAGCCCTCGGTGACTTCGGTCCTCTTCATGGGCGGGGCCGGGGGGTCGTTGCGGGCGGGGGTGACCGAGAACCCGGTGCGGCTGACGCGATCCGTGCGCGAGGCGGTGACCTCCGTCACCTGCGGCGGGGCGGCATGCTATGTCTGGCCGGGGGGCGGCATCACCTTCATGGCCGACGTGACCGAGATGCCGTCGAACGCCTTCGGCCATGTGCCGACGCCGGCGCTGGTGGCGCCGATCGAGTTCACCATGCGGCTTTCGGACTACGCGGCCCTGGGTGGGCACATGGATCAGGTCCGCCGCGTCGAGGAGATCGCGGGCGAGATCGAGCGGCGGGTCTCGGTGAGGCGCGACCGGGAAGGGTGATCCGATCGGGCGCCCGGTTCCCGGGCGCAAGATATGGGTCGCCTCCGCCGCCTGCGCGGCGGAGGCTCCGCGCCTCCGGCGGAGGTATTTGGGAACAGAAGAAGGCTGGCGGTCAGGCCCCGACGATCTCCGGCAGCCGCGTCGCGGGGGGCGTGTTGCGGCTCCGCGCGGTCCGCACGATGCCGTCGATGATGGTCATGCCGACGCCGGGGAGGTTACCCTGGTGGATGGAGCCGAGCATCGAGCCGCCCGGCGCGTGCTGGGCCATGTCGATGAGGACGAAGTCGGCGGCGCGGCCCACCTCGATGATGCCGCAGTCGAGGCCGCGCATCCGGGCGGTGTTGCCGGTGGCGAAGCAGAAGGCGATCTCGGGCGGGATATCCCCGAGCGACGAGAGCATCGCGATCATCCGCAGGATGCCGAGCGGCTGGACGCCCGATCCCGCCGGCGCGTCGGTGCCGAGGATGACGCGCCCGGGCTGGCCCAGTTCGAACGCCGTGCGCATGGCGAGCAACCCTGCGCGTTCGTTGCCGTTGTGGACGATCTCGATGCCGCGCAGGCAGCTTTCGCAAAGGCAGGTGATCTGGTCGTCGGGAAGCGCGGTGTGGCCGCCGTTGATATGGCCGATGATGTCGGCATCGGCCTCCAGCACCACGTCCTTGTCGATGAGGCCGGAGCCGGGGATCGAGGGGCCGCCGGTGTGAATGGTGGACTGGATGCCGTATTTGCGCGCCCATTTGACCATCTGGCCGGCGGTCTCGCCCGCCTTGACCGAACCGAGGCCGACCTCGCCCAGAAGCTTGACGCCCGCCTCGGAAAGCTCCTTGAAGTCGCTCTCGACCATGCCCTCTTCGAGGACCGGCGCGCCGGAATGGACCTTGACGCCGGAGGGGCGGAAATTCTCGTACCAGCGCTGCGAGGCGATCGCCATCGCCTTGAGGCCGACGATGTCCCGCGGCCGGCCCGGCGCGTGGACCTCGCCGGCCGAGATCATCGTGGTGACCCCGCCGTGAAGGCACGAATCGATCCAGTTGAGCTGCTGCTGGCGCGGCGTGTAGTCGCCGATCACGGGATGCACATGGCTGTCGATGAGGCCGGGGCAGAGCGTGACACCCCTGGCGTCGACCACCGTGGTCGCGCCGTCGGTGTCGAGGTCCTTCGCGTCGCCCACAGCGACGATCCGGTCGCCCTCGCAGATGACGCAGTCGCCGTCGATCAGCGGCTCCTCGATGCGGCCCGAGAGGATCTGGCCGATATTGCGGATGACGAGCCTGGTCTTGGCTGTCGTGCCGGGGGTGGGGTCTGACATGGCGGGCCTCGTCTCAGGGCGGTGTGCCCCGTGATCGTCCCACAACACTCGTTTGCCTGCAAATGTTTTGGGGTGCCGGGTCAGGCGCTGATGCCGTGGCGCTTCATCTTGTCGTTCAGCGTGCGGCGCGGCAGGCCGAGGAGTTGCGCCGCGCGTTCGGTATTGCCGCGGCAGCGGTCGAGGGCGGCGCGGATCTCGCGTGCCTCGAAATCGAGAAGCCGGTCGGCGAGCGTCTCGCCGGTGATCGCGCGCGGTGCCTCGGGGTCGTCGCTGTCGATGCCGAGGGCGAAGCGTTCGGCGGCGGCCTTCAGTTCGCGCACATTGCCGGGCCAGGCGCGGCGGAAGAGCGCGCTGCGGGTGGCGAAGGTGATCGCCGGCGCCTCGCGGCCGTGGCGGGTGGCGGCGCGGGCCACGAAATGCGCGAAGAGGAGCGGGATGTCGGAGGCCATCGCCGACAACGGCAGGGTGGCGATCTCGGCCCCGGCGAGGCGGTAGAAGAGGTCGGGGCGAAACGTGCCCTCGTAGCTCATCGCCCTGAGATCGGCCTTGGTGATCGCGACGACCCGGAGGTCGAGCGGCCGCAGGCGGTTCTCGCCCAGCCGTTCGACGCTGCGTTCCTGGAGCGCGCGGAGGAGTTTCGCCTGCACCGGCAGCGGCATCGCCTCGACCTCGTCGAGGACCAGCGTGCCGCCCGAGGCGAGTTCCAGCTTGCCGGGCTTGTCGGCCGCGGCACCGGGGAAGGCGCCGGCGGCATGGCCGAAGACCTCGGCCTCGAAGAGCGCCTCGGGCAGGGCGGCGCAGTTCAGCGCGACATAGGCGCCGCCCGCGCGCGGGCTTGTCGCGTGAATCGCGCGGGCGACCAGCTCCTTGCCGGTGCCGGTCTCGCCGGTGACGACGAGATCGACATCGAGGGGGGCGAGCGCGGCGATGCGGGCGCGGAGCGCGGCGATGGCCGGGCTTTCGCCGAGGATCTCGTCGGGGGCAAGGCTCGATTGCAGGCGGGCAAGCTCGCTCCGCGTCGCGCGGGCCTTCAGGGTGCGGTCGATGACCAGCAGGAGATGGCCGGCATCGTAGGGCTTTTCGAGGAAATCCTCGGCGCCTTCGCGGATCGCGCGCACCGCCTGGGCGACATCGCCATGGCCGGTCATGACGATTACCGGATGGTCGCCGCCGCGCGCCTTCAGCCCCGCGATGAGGCCGAAGCCATCCATCCCCGGCATTCGAAGGTCGGTGAGGATCACGCCCGGATCGGCCGTGTCGAGCGCCGCGAGCGCCTCGGCCGCGCCGGGGAAGCTCATCACCGCGTGCCCGCCGGCCTCTACCAGGTCGGAGGCGGCGGCGAGGTGATCGGCGTCGTCGTCGACGACGAAGACGAGGCCCTTCATTCGGCCGCCTCCCCGAATGCGGCCGCGACCGGCAGCGCGACGGTGACCGTCGTGCCCGCGCCGGGGGCCGAGGCGATGTCGATCCGGCCGCCGAATTCGGTGACGATGGCCTGGCTGATCGAGAGGCCGAGGCCGAGGCCCTCGCCGCCGATCTTGGTGGAGAAGAAGGGCTCCGTCACCCGCGCCATGTCCTCGGGCGCGATGCCGGTGCCGGTATCGGTGACGGCAAGGAACGCCGTTCCTTCCCCGGTCCCGGTCGAAAGGGTGACGGCGGCGCCGTCGCGCCCCTCGACCGCGTCGAGCGCGTTGAGGAGAAGGTTGAGGCAGACCTGTTCGAGCCGGACGGGACCGGCCATGACGAGGGGGGGCGGCGCGGCGGGCCGGAAGCCCGGCACCACGCCCGCCGCCTTGGCGCGCGGCGCGACGAGGTCGAGCGCGTTCTCCGCGACCTTGTTGAGGTCGGTGATCTGGCGGGTGTTCTGCTCCTTGCGGCTGAAGCTTTTAAGATGCTTCGTGGTGCGCTGCATCCGGCGGATGAGGTTGCGCGCGGTGCCGATCCGGGCGGTTGTCTTCTCCGCGTCGGCCGACAGCTCGGCGGCGGCGAGCGTCGCCTCCATCGCGGCGAGGGGCTGGCTCATCTCGTGGACGATGGCGGCGGACATGCGCCCGAGGGCGGCCATCTTCTCGGTATGGACGAGGGTTTCCTGTGCTGCGCGCAGATCCGCCTCGGTCTTCCGGCGCGCCTCGATCTCGTGCGCAAGCTCGCGGGTGCGCTCGGCGACCCGGGCCTCAAGGAGCGCGCCCTGGCGGAGGCGAAGCTGGGTGATCTGGCGCCGCTGGTTGAAGATCATCGCGAGACCCGTCGCGGCCATCGCGACCAGCGCCGCGCCTGCCGCCCAAAGTGCGGCGGCGGCGGTGACGCGGGCGAAGGGGGCGGCGGAGATGACGCGCCAGCCATCCGCCTCGATGGTGGCGGTGCGTCCGTGCAGACGCTCGCCGCCGGGGCCGCGCAGCGCCAGGGTGGACGTCGCCGCGTCGCCCGGCAGGAGCGGCGCCGCCGAGCCGAGGTCGATGCCGTCATAGGTGCGGATCGCGGCGAGCCGGGCCAGCGCCCCGGGCGAGAGAGGCGCCAGGGGATGATAGAGCCAGTCGTCGATGCCCGAGAGGAAGACCACGCCGTCGCGGTCGGCGATTGCGGTCGGGACACCGGCCGCCTTCCAGGTCTCCTCGAGCGGCTTGAGGTCGATCTTCACCACGATCACGCCCGGCGCGTCGGCGCCACCGATACGGGTCGAGAGGAAATAGCCCGGTTTCCCGGTGGTCACGCCGATCGCGTAGAACCGGCCCTTTCCGGTCGCGAGCGCGTCGGTGAAATAGGGCCGGAAGGCGTAGTTGCTGCCGACGAAACTCTGCGCGGTGTTCCAGTTCGAGGCGGCGATGGCGGTCCCCGCCGCGTCGAGGAGGTAGAGGTCGGCGGCCCCCGACCGGGCGGTCACCGTTTCCAGGTAGCGGTTCGCGGCGGCGGTCGCGGCCCCGGTCCGGTCGCGCAGCGCGACGCCGATCCGAACGTCCTCGGCGGCGACATCGGGCAGGTAGCGGAACCGCTCGATCTCGCTCTCGATGGCGCGGCGGGTGAGGATCAGCGACTGGTCGAGCTCGGCGTCGAGGGCGCGCAGCCCCGCCCGGGCGCTCAGCACGAAGGCGAGGCCCGCCGCGAGCAGCGCGACGGCAAGGAAGATCAGCAGGATGCGGCGCATGGCCGTGATCCTCGCCTGTCCCGACCTCGCCTCAGCCACCGCCAACCTCGCCCCCCGGGGATTCGGGGCGAAGCGTAGACGAGCGCGCGGGTCAGGTCACGGGCGCGTCGCATCGGGATCGTCCGGGCAGGGCGCGAGCCGGATCGCCGCGCCGGGCGCCGCGCCGATCTCGCGGCAGGTCGCGCCGTCGCACAGCCGCCAGCCGCCCCCCGTGGCGCCGGAGGCGGCGAGCGTCAGCGCGGGGACGGGGGGCAGTTCGGGCGCCCAGACCCACCAGCCACGCTCCAGCCGGGCGCCGGGGCCGGGATCCATCCCGGCGCCGGAGCCTTTCACGGCGGCTTCGGTGAGTTGCAGGGCACCCTCCGCGACATTCCAGCTTTCGCGCCATTCGGTCTTCTCGACCGAGTGGCGCCATGTCAGATCGAAGCCCCCGGAGGCGAGCGCCACGGCCGTGGCGCCGACAAGGAGGCAGGCGCCGCTCATGCCGGTTCCGGCGCGTGGCCGCGCCAGATCAGGCCGGCGAAGATCGCGGCCAGCACGAAGCCCGCCTCATCCGTCATCGGCAAGGCGGCGATGAGGGTGATCGCGGCCAGGGCCGCCAGCACCCGCAGCGGCCAGCCGAGCGGCCGGCCGAGCCAGCCGATGACGGCGGTGCCCCAGAGGCCGATGGCGAGGACGGTCTTGGCGACGATATAGGCGACGGCGGGTGCGAAGCCTATCGCCTCCGCCAGCGGCCCGCCATCCTGAAGCATCAGCGCCGGCGTATAGACCGCCATGAAGGGAATGACGAAGCCGGCGGCGGCGATCTTGATCGCCTCCATCGAGATCTTCAGCCCGCTTTCCCTGGCGATCGGGGCGGCGGCGAAGCAGGCCAGCGCCACCGGCGGCGTGAGGTCGGCGAGGATGCCGAAGTAGAAGACGAACATGTGGCTGACGATCAGCGGCACGCCGAGCGCCAGCAGCGCCGGCCCGGCGATCGAGGAGGTGATGATGTAGTTCGGGATCGTCGGGATCCCCATGCCGAGGACGATGCAGGTGATCATGGTCAGGATCAGCGACAGGATCAGGCTCTTGTCGCCGACATGGACGATGAACTGGCCGAAGGTGTTGGCCGCCCCGGTCAGGGTCATCGTGCCGATGATGATGCCGACGAGCGCGCAGGCGATGCCGACAGGCAGCGCGGTCTTCGCCCCATCGGCGAGGCTGTCGCGGCAGAGCGCCAGCGTCGCGCGCCCGCCATTCGAAAGCGCGTTCCAGCCAATCAGCGCGGCAATGGCGACGGCCACCGGCAGGATGCCGAATTCGAAGAAGGCGGCGGCGATGGCGCCGAGCCCGATCCAGAAGAGCACGCGGATGACACCTGCCGGAAGTCCGAGCGCGATGGAGCCGCCGAGGATCAGCATCACCGTCATCGCAAGCCCGATCGTGCCCGCGAATAGTGGCGTGAAGCCGGAAAAGAGCAGGTAGACCAGAACCGCCAGCGGCAGGATCAGATACCAGTTTTCCTTCAGCGCGCGCATCGGCGAGGGCAGGTCGGCCTTGGCCATGCCGCGCAACCCGTGGCGGCCAGCCTCCAGATGCACCATCCAGAAGGCCGAGGCGAAATAGAGGATCGCCGGGATCAGCGCCGCCTGCACGACCTCGATATATTCGACGCCGAGGGTCTCGGCCATGATGAAGGCGACGGCGCCCATCACCGGCGGCATCAGTTGCCCGCCCATCGAGGCGGTGGATTCGACGCCCCCCGCGAAGGCCGGGCGGTAGCCGAAGCTTTTCATCAGGGGAATGGTGAACTGGCCGGTGGTGACGACGTTCGCGACGCCGGAACCGGAGATCGTGCCCATGAGGCCGGAGGAGAAAACCGCGACCTTGGCGGCGCCGCCCTGCCTGTGCCCGACAAGGCCGAGCGAGACATCGGTGAAGAGCCGGATCATCCCGGCGCGTTCGAGGAACGAGCCGAAGAGGATGAAGAGGAAGATGTAGGACGACGACACATAGGTCGGGATGCCGTAGATCCCTTCCGTCCCGTAGGCCATGTGGTCGATGACCTGGGCGAAATCGTAGCCCCGGTGGTCGAGCGGTGCGGGCAGGTGCTGGCCGAAGAAGCAATAGGCGAGGAAGGTGCCGGCGATGATCGGCAGGGCCGGACCCATCAGCGACCAGGCGGTGGCGAAGACGGTGGCAAGCGCCACGATGCCGAAGACGATGTCGCGCGGCAGGGGATCGCCCGCGCGCAGGATCAGCGGCGTGTATTCCCACCACTGGTAGAGCGCCACGGCGACCCCGGCCAGCGCCATGGCCCAGGCGAGCACCTTGACGTTTCGCGACGTTTTGCGCAACGCTGCGAGCAGCGGAAAGCCCAGAAGTGTCAGAAATCCGACATGGACGGCGCGGACGATCTGGCTGGACAGGTCGATCAGATGCGCCGCCGTGGCGATCTGGAAGACCGAGAAGGCGACGGCGATCCAGAAGAGCGCGCGGCCCTCGGACGTGGCCGGAAAGCTCTCGGCCAGGGGATCGTGCAGCCCCGGATCGGGCGCGTCCTTCGGCATGTCGTGATGCTGGATGTCCTGAGACATGTGCGGCTTTCCCCTCCCCCTCGAAAACCGGTGCGGGCCGGGCGGCGCGGGGCCGCCCGGCCCGTCGACCTTACATCAGGCCGGCTTCCTTGTAGAAGCGCTCGGCGCCCGGGTGCAGCGGGATCGGCATGCCGTTCAGCGCGTTCTCGAGCTTGATCTGGGTCGCGGCCTTGTGGGCGGCCTCCAGTTCGCCGAGATGCTCGAAGAGGAGCTTGGTCATCTGGTAGGCGGTCTCGTCCGACACGTCCTCGTGCGTCACGAGGAAGTTGACCACGGCGACCGTCGGCACGTCCGCGTCCTGACCGGCATAGGTGCCGGCCGGGATCGTCGCGGCGATATAGGGCGCGCCGAGGGTGGTCACGACTTCCGCCGGGACCGCGACCATCTGGATGTCGACCGAGGTCGAGAGGTCCTTGATCGAGGCCACGCCGAGGCCGGCCGATTGCAGCGTCGCGTCGAGCTGGCGGTTCTTGATCAGTTCGACCGATTCCGCGAAGGGCAGGTATTCGGTCTTGCCGAGATCGTCATAGCTCATCCCCGCCGCGGCAAAGATCTTCCGCGCATTGAGCTCGGTGCCGGATTTCGCCGCGCCGACCGACAGGCTCTTGCCCTTCAGCCCGTCCAACGAGGTGATGCCGCTTTCCTTCGAGGCGACGATCTGGATGTAGTTCGGATAGACGGCGGCGATGCCGCGGAGCTTCGACAGCGGCTCCTTGAAGCCTGCCTCCGCGTCGCCTTCCCAGGCGAGCTTCACGCTGTCGCCAAGCGCCAGCGCCAGTTCGCCCTTGCCCTGCTGCAGAAGGTTGAGGTTCTCGACCGAGGCCTTCGTCGACTGCACCTGCGTGCGCACCCCCGGAATGTTGTCGGCGTAGATCTTCGACAGGCCGACACCGAGCGGATAATAGACCCCCGAGGTGCCGCCCGTGAGGATGTTGATGAATTCCTCTGCCTGCGCGGTTGCGGGGGCCGCGAGCGTGGCGACCGCGAGAAATGCGGCGAACTTGCCTTTCAGATTGATCATGCTGTCCTCCCAATGACGCATCTTCCCGCCCGGATCGCCCGGACGGGGATGGGGTTTGCTAGTCGGCGGGCCGGCAGGCGCACAAATCCTTTCGTCCGCGCCGGCGAAATCTCCGCGCAGGTTCCTGCCACGCGCGGCGCAGCTTCCCGCCGCGCCCCCTGCCTTCGCTCTGGTCTTCGCCCCCGCGCCTTCGCTAGACTGCGGCCCCGGAGGAGGAGCGGCATGATCCGACGCGCGGCCGTGCTGGCGGTCTTTCTGGCAATGACGGGGGGTGTCACCGGCGGGGTCTGGTGGCGGGCGCTGACCGATGCGCTGTCGCGGCTGGAGGAGCGGGGGCAGGCCGACCTCGCCCTTGCCGGCGACCGGCTTCTCGGTCAGTTGCAGCGCTACCGCGAAATGACCGTGCTGATGGGCGATCACCCCGAGGTGCTGGCGCTCGCGCTCGATCCCGGCAGGCCCTCCGGAAGGGTGGACGCCCTCTTGCAGCGCACCGCCGACATGACGCGGTCGGACGAGCTGATGCTGACCGATGCGGCGGGCCGGGTTCTGGCGGCGTCGGGGCCGGGCAAGGACACCGACCGCTCGGCCACGCCCTATTTCGAACGCGCGATGCAGGGCGCGCTGGGCTTCCACCACGAGATCGACCTCGCCACCGGGCGGCGTTTCTTCGTCTATGCCGCCCCGGTCTTTTCGCCCGAGGGCCCGGTCGCGGGCGCGCTCATCTCGCGCATCGACACCGAGGCGGTCGAGGTGATCTGGCGCGGCGAGCCGACGATCGTCTTCTTCACCGACCGCGCCGGCATCGCCTTCGTGTCGAACCGGGACGAGCTGGTCCTCGTGCGGCTGTCGCTTCTGCCCGATGGCGCGGGCGACAACCTCCTGCGGCGCGAGGAACGGGTGATCGGGCGGCACGTGGTCTGGGATCTCGACGGCGGGCCCTATCTGCCAGCCCACGCGCTTCACCTCACGCGCGACCTGCCGGTGATCGGCATGACCGGCGAGGCGCTCGTCGATGTTGCCCCGGCCGAGCGTCAGGCGCTCCTGCAGGCGCTGGTGGCGGCGCTTCTCTGCCTCGGTCTCGGCGCCGTCCTCTACGCGCTGATGGAGCGGCGCCGGGCGCTCGCCGTCAGGCTCGCCGCCGAGGCGGAGGCGAATGCGCGGCTCGAAGGGCGCGTGACCGAACGGACCCGCGAACTGACCGAGGCCAACGACCAGCTCCGCCGGGCGCAGGCGGAACTGGTGCAGGCCGGCAAGCTTTCGGCGCTCGGGCAGATGTCGGCGGGGATCAGTCACGAGCTCAACCAGCCGCTGATGGCGATCCAGTCCTATGCCGAGAATGCCGGCCTCTTCCTTGAGCGGGAGGAACCGGCGCGGGCGGCCGAGAACCTTGGCCGGATCTCCGATCTCGCCCGCCGGATGGGGCGGATCATCAAGAACCTGCGCGCCTTCGCGCGGCAGGAAAACGAGGGGATGAGCGATGTCGATCTCGTCGCCGTCGTCGCGGCGGCGCTCGAACTGACCGAGGCGCGGCTCAGATCCGCCTCGGTCCGGGTGGACTGGACGCCGCCGGCGCGGCCGGTCCGGGTCCGGGGCGGCGAGGTCAGGCTGCAACAGGTGCTCGTCAACCTTCTCGCCAACGCCGCCG
>WOZM01000068.1 GCA_011620265.1 Paracoccaceae bacterium | reverse complement strand
ACATAGGCGACGGTGTCGATCCGCGCCAGCGTCTCCATCACGATCTCGCCGATGGTCTTCGAGGGGATGTCCGTCTCCCCCATGCTTTCGAGCCGCCGCACGATGCCCGAGATCATCTGGTCGATGCGCTCGGGGTCGATCGGGCGCTTCTGCATCGCGATCCGGATCGAGCGTTCGAGCTTGTCGCGGTCGAAATCCTCGCGCTTGCCGGAGGACTTGATGACGACGAGGTCGCGAAGCTGGACCCTCTCATAGGTGGTGAAGCGCCCGCCGCAGGCCGGGCAGAAGCGGCGCCGACGGATCGCCACGTGATCCTCGGCCGGTCGCGAATCCTTCACCTGCGTATCGGCATTTCCACAAAACGGGCAGCGCATTCCTTGTCCCTCGGTCCAGTAGTCCGCTTATCCACAGGCACTATAGGACCGCCTCTAGGATTTGGGTAGGGGGCAATTGGGGCCACCAGATAACGGAGCGATCCTGGGGGGAAATCCGGCACCGATTTCCCCCGGTCCCGAATGCCGGAACTGAGCGATGTTCAGGGTGGCCTGCGCGGGGCGCACCTAGAAGACCCCGGGGCCGTCTGACCGCCCTCACGGAAATCCCGACCGGTCGCGCCGATGGCGCGGGTCCGCGCGGGATAGCGCGCCACCACGCGGCGGTCAAAGAGGCGTCCGGTCTCCGTCGAACCTGGGGCATGCGTTCCGGGCGCCGGGCGCCTCACCTGACCGGATCAGGACCGCGCGGCGCGGTAGAGCGTCCAGCCCGGGCCGGTTCCGACCGTCACCGCGCCCGGCACAGGGGCGGCCTCCGACCCCGGCCGACGGCAGAGGACCACCGTCGCGAAGCCTGACCGCATCAGCGCCTCGACCTGCGCGGCGCCGGAAAGCGTGGGGTCGAGCGCCGCGCGCGCGTCATAGGCCGCGCCCGCCGCGGCGAGCGGCCCGACGATCACCAGCGGCTGCTGTGTCGGATTGGCGAAGGTCGGCACCGCCATGCCGCGGCCGAGGCCGAGGAGGAACGAGAGCGGCTTGCAGGCCCGCTGCGCGTCGCGGCTCTGGACGTCCGCGGCAAAGGCGGCCGCGCCGAGCCCGCCCGGAGGCAGGGTTTCGGCGACATCGAGGAAATGCACGTAGCTTTCCCGGTCGCGCGCCCAGCCGAGCGTGACCATGAGAAGGTGGAGCGGCAGGAGCGCGACCAGCACCCGCGATATCCCGGCGCCGCGCCGGCCCCGCTCCGTCCGGGTCACGCCGGCGGCCAGGACCGCGAGCAGCCAAAGCGGAAGCCGTTCGGACAGGTGCCCCACGCCGAAGAGGTTGGGCGGCGTCACGACGGCGAGAAGGACGAGGACCGGGACCGCGAAGCGGAGCCGGCGGTCGAGCCGAAGCCGCCCCGTCGCCAGTCCGAGCGCGAGGAGCCCCCAGAGCGCCGCGCCGAACAACCGGTCGGCCACCGGCCAGCTCGTCTCGGCCACCCGCAGCGCCGCGTCGGCCCGGATCCAGGCCTCGTCGAGAAGCCGCCCGGGCAGGCTGCCTTCGCGGAAATGTGCCGCCACGTTGGCGAAGGTGTCGGTCACCCGGCCGGTGCCCTGCGCAACGTCGCTCGCGAGGAAAAGCGCCGCCGGCACGACCGCCACGACGAGAAGCCGCGCCGCGCGCCGGGCGAGGCGTGGCATGTCGAGCCGGTCGTGACGCACGGCCTCCGCCGCCTCGACCGTGAAGAGAAGAAGCCCCCAGAGCGCGAAGACGAAGCCATGCGTGAGGAAGATCGCGATCCCCATCGCCGCCGCGATCAGAAGCTGGCGCCGCGGCGCGCCCCGGCCGGAGATCCAGAGACCGAGACCGGCCAGAGCAAGGCCGAGCCCGAGAAGAAAGTTCGCGAACCCCCATCCGAGGATGAAGTTGTGCGCGAGAATGCCCGCGAGTGCCACCGACAGCGCCGGCAGCCGGCCGTGAAGACTCCGCGCGAGGATGAGCGTCCCGGCGAAGGGCGCGGCGATGATGACGAGCGCCAGGATCTTGGCCGCGACGAGCGCCGGCAGGATGCCGAAGAGCGCGGTGCCGATCAGGTCCAGCCCGAGATTGGGCAGGAGCTTCCATGCCGCCCGATAGTTTTCGGCCAGGACCGCGTCGCGCCCGGCATCGGCGAGGATCTCGTAGCGCAGGGCATGGGCGTAGAAGTCGATGAGCGGCAGGACCGGGCTCGCCAGCGCCGGAACGAGGCAGAGCGCGGCGACAAGCCAGGGACGCAGCCACGCCCTCGATAAACCAGCCGTGGTTGCAACCGAAGCCGTGCTTTGCACCCTCGTCACCCCTTGAACTCCACGACGCCCCGGACAGAGCGTGGCGCAGCCCGTGCGTCTTGCCAAGGCTCCCGAGGGCGGCCTGTGTGCCGGGAACCCGCGGATTCGCCGGCACCGCGCGGATTCTCCGCGGTTTCTTGCCGGGTCTGCCCGGATATGGGCGGATTTCCGCGAAGGGCGCCGGCGGCTTCAGCGCGTCCGGGTGCCGCGCAGCCGGTGATAGAGGCGCCGCGCCTCCTGATAGAGGACGTTGCGGCGGGGGAAATCCGGTCGCCGGGCCTTGCGGTCGAAGACGGTGAACTCCACCGTCTCCTTCCACTCGGAGGCCGGGATGAGATCATAGCGGAGGCCGAGCTTCCAGGCGAGATAGGGGAACGAGATCTGGTCGCGGCGGGAGTATCGCAGCACCTGCTCGAACCAGCGCTCGCCGAACCGGGCGACGGCGGGATCGGTGTGGCGGCGGAGGATGAAGTGGCCCTCGATCAGGCCGGCATGTTCCGGCATCCCCTCGGCCCGGTAGGTCCGCTGCCGCTCCCTCAGGACGCGGTGATCGTCGAGCCCGCCCTCCCGGCAGGTCTGAAGCTCCTGATAGACGCAGTCGCGGCGGAAATGCGGGAAGGCGAGGAAGGCGGCGTCGGACCGGGCGCGGAGGGCGGCGAGAATCTCCTGCGGGTCGCGCTTCAGGCGGGACTTGTTGTCGATCCAGAGCGAATGCCCGGCTTCCGGGAAATAGCGGTGCGGCATCAGCTTCGCCCGGCGCGAGGCGCGGGCCGGATCGAGGCCGTCGAGCGGGTCGTGGACGACCTCCACCCCCGGCAGCGCGAGGTCGGGACGGTCGGTGAAAAGGACGCGCCGGCAGCTTTCGTAGCCGCCGAAAACCTCCCGGTTCAGGGGGTCGGCGGTGCCGTAATGGGCGGAATAGAGAACGAGGCTCATCGCGGCGAGTATAGAGGGCCCGCGACGATTGGGAAGCGCGATTTCCCGGGCTATTCGCAGGTGAAATCCGGATTAACCTATTGAAATCGCACAATTTCGAAAGCCTGGAGCGTTTCGGGTTTGCTTTGTATTGGAAATCGAGCTTTTCCTGTTCGAATTCTGATACCTGCCATCTCGACATAAACCCGAAACGCTTTAGTCAACCCTTCCGAAACCGATCCGCACGGACGACCGGCCCGCGCCTCAGCGCCGCGTCCGATGCCGTTCGCAGAAGGACTGCGCAAAGCCCACCGTCAGGCCCGCCCCCCTGGCGCCGAGAACGGCGAGGCCGGTGGCGCTCGCCGCTTCCTCGGCGCGCAGGGTGAAGCGGATCCCCTCGCCCGACCGGCGCGGCGGCTCCGAGGCGCGGTAGATCAGCGTCGCGGGCGCGAGATGCAGCTTGCGGACCGCATAGTCGCCGGCGGCGCACCAGAAATCGGCCGGCCCGGACTTGCCGCGCCAGGGGACGGTGAAGGAGGCCGGCCCGTCGGGCTGGACGATCAGGCCGTTCTGGGCAATGAAGGCCGAGGCGGGGGCCGCGAGGGTCAGGGCGAGGAGAAGGGCGGCGAGACGCATGGGGGCGATCCTTTCCGGAAAACCGATGCCCTTCATATAGGTCGGGATTCGCGGCGATCCCACGGGGTCCGGCGAGAATATTCCGGCGGCCGGATTGAGTGCGGGGCACGGGGTTCGGCACGGCGGAATGCCGGGAGCGCGCGGAACACAGAGCAGCGGGCGAACCGGGCGTGTAGCGAAGGCATGCGTGGTCTCACGCACCGTACCATTGAACTAAACAAACCGACACAGGCCAAGCGGCGATTTTCATCGCATTTGAGTCTGTATCCAAATCCCTCACGTCCTACTGATCGAGAAAACTCCTGAGCTTCCGCGACCGGCTCGGATGCTTCAGCTTCCGCAAAGCCTTCGCCTCGATCTGGCGGATACGCTCCCGCGTGACGGAGAACTGCTGGCCCACTTCCTCAAGCGTATGGTCGGTGTTCATGCCGATGCCGAAGCGCATCCTGAGCACCCGCTCCTCGCGCGGCGTGAGGCTTGCCAGAACCCGCGTCGTCGTCTCCTTCAGGTTCTCCTGAATCGCCGAGTCCAAGGGCAGGATCGCGTTCTTGTCCTCAATGAAATCGCCAAGCTGGCTGTCTTCCTCGTCGCCGATGGGGGTCTCGAGGGAAATCGGCTCCTTGGCGATCTTCATCACCTTGCGGACCTTCTCGAGCGGCATCTGGAGCTTTTCGGCCAGTTCCTCGGGCGTCGGTTCGCGGCCGATCTCGTGCAGCATCTGCCGGCCCGTGCGCACCAGCTTGTTGATCGTCTCGATCATGTGGACCGGGATGCGGATCGTGCGGGCCTGGTCGGCGATGGAGC
This sequence comes from Paracoccaceae bacterium, assembly GCA_011620265.1. Classification (GTDB taxonomy): domain Bacteria; phylum Pseudomonadota; class Alphaproteobacteria; order Rhodobacterales; family Rhodobacteraceae; genus Albidovulum. The sequence goes on along the minus strand of WOZM01000068.1, from coordinate 30,571 downwards.
GGGTGATCGCCTGCCTGATCCACCAGGTGGCATAGGTCGAGAACTTGTAGCCGCGGCGGTATTCGAACTTGTCCACCGCCTTCATCAGGCCGATATTGCCTTCCTGGATGAGATCAAGGAATTGCAGGCCCCGGTTGGTGTATTTCTTGGCGATGGAGATCACCAGCCGCAGGTTCGCCTCGACCATTTCCTTCTTGGCCTGACGGGCTTCCTTCTCACCCTTCTGGACCTGGTTCACGATCCGGCGGAATTCCTGGATGTCGACGCCGACATACTGGCCGACCGTCGCCATCTCGGCGCGCAGCTCCTCCACCTTGTCCTGGCTCTTCTCGATCAGCGTCTGCCAGCCGCGCCCGGATTTCTCGGCCATCCGGTCGAGCCAGGTCGGGTCGAGCTCATACCCGCGATATTCGTCGATGAATTCACGGCGGTTGATGCGGGCCTGATCGGCAAGCTTCACCATCCCGCTGTCGATCGTCATGATCTTGCGGTTGATGCCGTAGAGCTGGTCGATCAGCGCCTCGATCCGGTTGTTGTGCAGGTGAAGCTCGTTCACCAGCACGACGATCTCGGAGCGGAGCTTCTGGTAGGCGCTCTCGTCGGCGAGCGAGAAGGTGCCGTCCTCGTTCAGCGTCGCCGACATCCGCAGGTCCTGCATCTCGGCGAGCTTGGCGTAGTCGCGGGCGATGATCTCGAGCATTTCGAGAACGCGCGGCTTCAGCGCCGCCTCCATCGCGGCGAGCGACATGTTGGAGGCCTCGTCCTCCTCGTCGTCGTCGTCGGCCTTGGCGATCGGATTGCCATCGGCGTCAAGCTCGGGCTCGCTGTCGTCGGACGAGCGGGCGGAAGCGGTCTCGCCGCCCTCGACGACCGGCTCGTCCTGCTCGCCATCCTCGTCGAGCGAGCGGCCGAAGGTGGTCTCGAGGTCGATGACGTCGCGCAGGAGGATGTCTTCGTTCAGAAGCTCGTCGCGCCAGATCGTGATGGCCTGGAAGGTCAGCGGGCTTTCGCAAAGCCCGAGGATCATCGTGTTGCGCCCGGCCTCGATCCGCTTGGCGATGGCGATCTCGCCCTCGCGGGAAAGCAGTTCCACCGTGCCCATCTCGCGCAGATACATCCGCACCGGGTCGTCGGTGCGGTCGAGCGCCTCGCCCGTCGATGTGGCGACGGTCACTTCGCGCGAGGTCGAGGTCTCGACCAGCGCGCCGGCGTTGCCGCTGTCCTCGGCCTCGTCCTCCTCGATGATGTTGATGCCCATTTCCGAGAGCATCGACATCACGTCCTCGATCTGCTCGGAGGAGACCTGTTCGGGCGGAAGCACCTGGTTGAGCTGGTCGTAGGTGATGTAGCCCCGCTCGCGCGCGTCGGCGATCATCTTCTTGACCGCGGCCTGCGACATGTCGAGCGTGTGCTCGTTGTCGTCGGTCTCGGTCTTCTGCTCGTCGGTGTCCTTGGCGGCCATCGGGGCTCCTCTGGGTCTCGGGCGAATCGCGGGGGATGCGAATCGGTTCCGGTTATGTAGCGAATCACGGGCGCGAATCACAGGGGCGGCGGTGCGGCGCGCGGGCCGTTCAGTGTTTCTTCTTCTCCCAGACGGCAGTGTCGATCAGGTGCTGGAGCCCGGCCGAAAGCGCGCCGCGATCCTCGCCCATGTCGCTGTCGTCGTCGAGTTTCGAGCGGCCCGCCCGGTTGCGGGCCTCCGCGGCCTGGCCGAGGCGCCAGGTCAGGCCCTCGTCCACGAGGCCGGAAAGATCCTCCATCGCCTCGGCGATCTCGGCCACCACCCCGCGTCGCGCCTCGAGCTTGGCGAGCTCCTCGGCAAGGCACATCGTGGCTAAGTCGTCGTCCGCCCCGCTGCGAACCGGAGGGGCGATCTGCACATGGGCGAGCCCCATGAGCTTTTCAAGCTCCGGCCCGGCGCTGGCCGCGACTTTCGCCGAAAGATCCCCGGCCCCGCCATCATGCGCGGCGACGAGAAGCGCGTGGCGCAGGCGCTCGTGGCCGGGATCGCGCATCTCGACGGTCTCGAGCTGGCTTTCGAAGCGCGCAATGCAGCCGGGATGGGTGAGGGCGATGGCGAGGATCATCGCCTCGCGGAGATAGTCCTCCACCTCGGCGCCGGGGGCCGCGCCGAGAAGCGAGGCGCGCGTCGCCGGCAGCGGCTGGGCCGGGGCCGGCTTCCACCACTTGCCGTCCCGGCGGGCGGGCTGGCTGCGGTCCGGGCGGCGGGCGGCGCCGAAAAGCTCCCAGCGCAGGCGCTTGATCTCCTCGCCGTAATGGGCGCGGATCGAGGGGTCGGCGATGCGCTTGATCGCCTCGCGCAGGCTCTTGTCGAGCGTCGCCTTGCGCTCGGGGCTGTCGAAATCCTTTCCTTCCGTCTCGCGCCGCCAGAGGAGGTTGACCATCGGCTGCGCCTCGGCGACGAGCTTCGCCATCGCCTCGCGACCGCGCGTCCTGATCAGGTCGTCGGGGTCCATGCCCTCGGGCAGGATCACGAAGCGCAGGCCAAGCCCGGCCTCGAGCATCGGCAGCGCCAGATCGACGAGGCGGGTCGCCGCGCGGATGCCGGCGGTGTCGCCGTCGAGCATGATCAAGGGTTCGGGATGGATGCGCCAGAGCAGGCGGAGCTGGTCCTCGGTGATCGCGGTGCCGAGGGGGGCCACGGCCGCCTCGAACCCCGCGCCAACGAGCGCGATCACGTCCATGTAGCCCTCGGCGACGATGAGCGGCTGGCCCTTGCCCGCCGCCTCCCGCGCCGGCCCGTGGTTGTAAAGGCTGCGGCCCTTGTCGAAGAGCTCGGTCTCGGGCGAGTTGAGGTATTTCGCCCGGGCATCGGGGTCCATCGCCCGGCCGCCGAGACCGATGCAGCGCCCGCGCGCGTCGCGGATCGGATAGATGATGCGGCCGCGGAAACGGTCATAGGGCGGACCGCCATCGTCGGGCTTCGCGCAAAGACCGGCATCGACGATCAGGTCGGCGGCGATACCCTTGGCCTGAAGCGCGTGGAACAGCCCCTGCCGCTGATCGGGCGCGAAGCCGATCTCGAACCGGTCGAGCGCCACCGGCCCAAGCTTGCGGCCGGCGAGGTAGTCGCGCGCCCCGGACCCGGCGGCTGTCTTCAGTTGCAGGCGGTAGTGGCGGACCGCCTCCTCCATCACCTTCGTCAGCTCGCTCCGCCGGTCGGCGCGTTCGGCCGCCTGCGGATCGCGCGCCGGCATCGTCATCCCGGCCTCGCGGGCGAGGATCTCGATCGCCTCCATGAAGCCCATGTTCTCGGTCTCGCGCAGGAACGAGATCGCGTCGCCCTTCGCGTGGCAACCGAAGCAGTAGTAATAGCCCTTGCGGTCATCGACGTGGAAGGAGGCGGACTTTTCCTGATGGAAGGGGCACGGCGCCCACCAGTCGCCCTTGGCCTGGTTGGACTTGCGGTTATCCCAGACCACCTTCCTGCCGACCACATGGGACAGCGAGACGCGATTGCGCAGTTCTTCGAGGAAACCGGGGGGCAGACTCATCCTCTGAATATCGGCGCTTGCACCCGGCCGGGCAAGGGGGGCTTTCCGCCCCCCTGACCCCCCGGAGGATATTTGATCCAAGTGGAAACCGGCGGCGTTTCCACTTGGCGCAAGTATCCTCGGGGGTGAATTGCCGCGCAGCGGCAAGAGGGGGCAGACGGCCCCCTGCCCCGGCCCCGGTCAGCCCGCCGATTGGCGGGCCGCGACGGCGGCCATGGCCTGCTGCACCTCGTGCACCGCCGAGGCCGCCATCGAGCGGAAGACGAGGATGTCGAAGCTTTCGGCCTCCGCCCGCGACAGCACCGTCATCATGTGATTGAGCCCGGTCCGCGCCACCGCCCCGACCGGGAAGGCCGCCGCGCGGAGGTCGAGCGGCACCAGCCGCGCCAGCACCGCCTCCGCCCCCGGCCCGGAAAGCCGCATCCGCGCCCAGCCGTCCGACTGGTCGGTGAGCGCCGCGATGGCGGAAAGGCCGTCCGGGTCGGCGCCGATCAGGAAAGCCTGGCCGCGCCCGGTCCAGAGGCAGCCGGCCGCGCCTTTCGTGACGCTCCGCCCGGGCGCCGGCCAGCCGAGCCCCAGCGCCTTCAGCGCCGTCCCCACCGCGCGGTCCTTGCCCGCCAGGGGCGCCACCGAGGTGATGCGCGCGGGCGGCAGCTCGCTCAGGCTCACGCCCCCCGCCACGACCGGCAGAAGGCCGTTGCAGGCGGTCTTTTCGATCAGGCTAGGCACGGGCGCGTCCTCCTTCCGGGTCGAAGAAGACCGGGTTCACCACTTCGCAGGGCACATCGGTCTTCCGCAGGTGATCGACGAGCCGCACCCGGCTGCCGATCCGCGCCCGGCCGTCCTTCAGGAAGCCGAGGCCGAGATAGGTCTTCAGTGTCGGCGAGTAGCAGACCGAGGTGACATGGCCCTGGTCGTTGGCCGAGACGGGATCCGCTCCGTCATCGAAGAGATGCGCGCCGGCGCCGATCTGCTTGCCCGCGGGGATCGGGCGAAGACCGACGAGTTGTTCGCGCTCCGGCCCCGTCAGGCCCGGCCGCTGGCTTGGCCCCTTGCCGATGCAGTCCTTCTTCGTCGAGACCATGCCTTGCAGGCCGATATCGAAGGCCGTCACCCGGCCATGGATCTCGGCATGGGTGATGAAGCCCTTTTCGATCCGGAGGACATTCAGCGCCTCCATCCCGTAGGCGCCGCCGCCGAGGCTTTCGGCGCGGGCGACAAGGTCGCGGTAGAGCGCCTCGCCATAGCGGGCGGGCACGGCGATCTCGTAACCGATCTCTCCTGAAAACGAGATGCGGAAGAGCCGCGCCTCGATCTCCATGAGCCGCACGCTGCCACAGGAGAGAAAGGGAAAGCCCGCGTCGTCGATGGGGTGTTCGAGGATCGAATTCAGAAGCTCCCGCGCCAGGGGGCCGGCGACGGCGAACTGCGCCCATTGCTCGGTGACGGAGATCATCCGCACCTCCCAGTCCGGGCAATGCGCCTGGTGGACGAATTCCAGATGCCGCATCACCGGGCCGGCGGCGGCGGTGGTCGTCGTCGTCAGATAGTGACCTTCGCCGAGGCAGGCGGTGGTGCCGTCGTCCATCACCATCCCGTCCTCGCGCAGCATGAGGCCATAGCGCACCCGGCCCGGTTTCAGCGTGGAAAACGTGTTGGTATAGGCGAGGTCGAGAAAGCGGCCCGCATCCCGTCCCTGAATGTCGATCTTGCCGAGGGTCGAGACATCGACGACGCCCACCCGCTCGCGCACCATCGTCACCTCGCGGTCGCAGGCCTCGCGCCAGGTCGCCTCGCCGGGGCGCGGGAAGTAGGAGGGCCGGTACCAGAGCCCGGCCTCGATCATCGGCGCGTGGCGGTCGCGCGCGGCCCTGTCGGAGGTGGTGAAGCGCTGCGGGGCGAAGCCCGCGCCTTGCCCGCCCGCGCCCATCGCGGCAATCGAAACCGGCACATAGGGCGGGCGGAACGTCGTCGTCCCGGTCTCGGGAATGCCGCGCCCGGTCGCGTCGGCAAGGATCGCGAGCGCGCCGATATTGGAATTCTTGCCCTGATCGGGGGCCATGCCTTGGGTCGTGTAGCGCTTCATGTGCTCGACGCTGCGGAAGTTCTCCTGCGCCGCCAGCCGCACGTCCTTCGTGGTCACGTCATTGGCGAAGTCGAGCCAGGCGCGGTGCTTCGGATCCGGCACTTCCCAGTAGGCGCGGAGCCGCACCGCCCCGTCCTCGGCCTTCGGGAGGTCGGCCATCTTCGCCTTGCGGCCCAGCGCTTCCAGCGATTCAGTCGCGGCCGCCGCCCCTTCGGCGAGGCAGCCTTGCGTCGAAAAGACCCCGTTGGCGGCACCGGCGGCGACCAGGCCAGGCACCATGCCGGGTTTCGGCACGAAGGCGGAGATGTTGTCGCGCCAGACGGGGCGGCCGTTCATGTGGCAGGTGAGATGCAGGGCCGGGTTCCAGCCTCCCGAGACGGCGAGGCAGTCGCTGACGATACGCTGGATCCTGCCGTCGCGGTCGGCGATCACCACCTCGCGCAGGCCCTTGCGGCCGACCGTGTCGATAACCCGGCAGCCGGCATGGACCGGGAAGTCGCCGGGGACCGAGACCTCCTCGCGCACGTCGACAAGCCCGGCCACGCGGATGCCGGCGGCGGCAAGGTCGCGGGCCGTCCGGTGGGCGTCGTCGTTGTTGCCGAAGACCGTCACCGAATGGCCGGCGGCGACGCCCCAGCGGTTGAGGTAAGCGCGCACGGCACCCGCATTCATCACCCCCGGCCGGTCGTTGTTGGAAAACGCGATCTGCCGCTCATGGGCGCCGGAGGCGAGCACCGCGCGCTTCGCCACGATCCGCCAGAAACACTCGCGCGGCAGCGCCGCCGGCGGATTGGCCAGATGCAGCCCCACCCGCTCCAGCGCGCCATAGGTGCCGCCGTCATAAGCGCCGGTCACGGTCGTCCGGCTCATCAGCCGCACGTTGGGCAGCGCCTCCAGCTCCGCCAGCACCTCCGCCGCCCAAAGCGCGCCGGACCTGCCGCCGACCTCGTGGGTTTCCGCCAGAAGCCGCCCGCCCATCGCCGCATCCTCCTCGGCGAGGATCACGTCGGCGCCGGCCCGCGCCGCCGTCAGCGCGGCCATCAGCCCGGCCGGCCCGGAGCCGATCACCAGGAGGTCGCAGAAGGCATGGGCCTTCTCGTAGGCCTCCTCGTTCGACTTTCGCGAAATCGCCCCGAGGCCAGCCGCGCGGCGGATCGCGGGCTCATAGAGGCTTTCCCAGAACGCCTTCGGCCACATGAAGGTCTTGTAGTAGAACCCCGCGCCGAAGAACGGCGCGAAGAGGTCGTTCACCGCCATGAGATCGAGCCCGAGCGTCGGCCAGGCATTCTGCCCCCGCGCCTCGAGGCCGGAATGGATCTCCTGCACCGTCGCGCGCACGTTCGGCACCTGCGCCGCCCCGCGCCCCACGGTCACGAGCGCGTTCGGCTCTTCCGAGCCTGCCGTCATCACCCCGCGCGGGCGGTGATACTTGAACGACCGCCCGAAAAGCTTCACCCCCGAGGCGAGCAGCGCCGAGGCCAGCGTATCGCCCTGAAACCCGGTATGGTCCCTGCCGTCGAAGCGGAAGCCCACCGGCGCGCCGCGGTCGATCAACCCCTTGCCCGCGATCCTCATGCCGTCTTCCCCCTGCGCTTCGCCGCGGGCTTCATCTTGCCGGAAATATCCCCCCCGGAGGGCCCGTCCCCGCCGCGCGCGGCCACCAGGCGGGTGGAGAGCACCGCATGGGTCACGGTGTTGCGCGTGACCTCGATCCAGGCCGAACAGCCCAGCTCGTGATACCAGAGATCGCGGGTCTCCCCCGCCGGGTTGTCGCGCAGGTGCAGATAGGCGTCCCAGTCTTCCGGCGCAGCCCCTTCGCCCGGACGGTCGGCATAGACCGCATCGCCGTAGTAATGGAATTCCCGCCGGTCGCGGTCGCCGCAGAGGGGGCAAATGATACGCATGGTGATCCCCTCAATGCAGGTTGTGCTGCGACCCGGTGCCTTCCTCGTCGATGAGGTGGCCGGTCAGGAAACGGTCGAGGCGGAAGCGGCGGGCGACCGCGTGCGGCTCTCCGGTCGCCATCAGATGCGCCATGCACCAGCCCGAAGCCGGCACCGCCTTGAAGCCGCCGTAGTTCCAGCCGCAGTCGATATAGAGCCCGCCGACATCGGTCGCGTCGATGATCGGCGAGCCGTCGGGGGTCATGTCCATGATACCCCCCCAGGACCTGAGCACCTTCGCCTTGCCGATCATCGGCATCAGCGTCATCCCGGCCTCCATCACATGCTCGACCATCGGCAGGTTCCCCCGCGCCGCATAGGAGGAATAGAAATCGAGGTCGCCGCCGAAGACGAGGCCGCCCTTGTCGGACTGCGAGATGTAGAAATGCCCCATGCCGAACGACACGACATGGTCGATCACCGGCTTCAGCCCCTCGGTCACGAAGGCCTGGAGGACGTGGGACTCAATCGGCAACCGGAGCCCCGCCATCGCCGCCACCTGGCCCGAGCGTCCCGCGACGACGATGCCGATCTTCTTCGCCCTGATCGCGCCGCGCGTGGTCTGAACCCCGCGCACCCGGCCGTCCTCGATGTCGATCCCCGTCACCTCGCAGTTCTGGATCAGATCGACGCCGCGCGTATCGGCGCCCCGCGCATAGCCCCAGGCCACCGCGTCGTGGCGCGCGGTGCCGCCGCGGCGGTGCAAAAGCCCGCCATGGACCGGAAACCGGGCATTGTCGAAATCGAGATAGGGCAGATAGCGCCGCACCCCCTCGCGGTCGAGAAGCTCGGCATCGTCGCCCTCGTTGATCATCGCGTTGCCGCGCCGGGCGAAGGCGTCGCGCTGGCCGTCGGAATGGAAGAGGTTGATCAGCCCGCGCTGCGAATGCATCACGTTGTAGTTCAATTCCGCCTCCAGCCCCTCCCAGAGCTTCAGCGAATGCGAATAGAATTCCTGGTTGCCGGGCAGGAAGTAGTTGGCCCGCACGATCGTGGTGTTGCGCCCGACATTGCCGCCGCCGAGATAGCCCTTCTCCAGCACCGCGACATTGGTGATCCCGTGATTCTTCGCGAGGTAGTAGGCGGTCGAAAGCCCGTGCCCACCACCGCCGATGATGACGTAGTCATAGTCCGCCTTCGGCTCGGGATCGCGCCATGCCGGTGTCCAGCCCTTGTTGCCGAAGAGCCCTTCGCTGATGACCCTGAGCCCTGAATAGCGCATGACCTGCCTCCGTCCTCGGCCCAGTGAACCGGCCCGGGCGCGAGATTTCAATGCCTGACGGCGATTTCCGCGCCATTCCGCGACAATGGGTGTCGCTCTCCGGCCCGAGACGGAAAAAAACCGGCCGGTTCAGGGGGCCGGCCGGGAGGATCGTCGCCCTGCGACGAGGGAATGACCCGACCCCGCGCGGGGCCGGGGCGGGAAGGGTCAGCGCGCCATCCGGAAATAGGCGGCCTCGAAATTGTTCTCCATGCCGGCGCCGTCGCAGAAGCCGAAGGTGCCGTTCGAGGTGACGTCGAGCTTGCCACCCGCGACCAGCGCCACGCCCTCGATCCCGTCGGCATTGGCGGTCATCGGGATATCGCCGGCCGCGATGATCTGGCTGCCGTAGATGTTGACCTTGGCGGCGAACGCGACGCCGCCCTTCGTCACCATCTGAACGTCTCCGCCCGCGAGGTCACGTCCCAGCTGTTGCGACCGATCAGCCGAGCATGTAGGTCGCGACGCCGTTGCCGTTGGCCGCATGGCGCTTGGTCGAGACGAGCACCGCCTCGACGGTGGCGGCCCCGTCGTCGCAGCGCGAAAAGCGTGAGAATCGACCCTTGAGGAAGCGATGGCAGCGCATCGTCACCATTCCCGTTCCCGGCGGCCGGTTGACCCTGCCTGCCGAAGCGCCCCCGCGGAAACAATCCGCCGCCGAAATGGGGCAAAAATGCGGCGGCGCGCCCCGGTCCCGCCGGGGACCGCGACCCTCATGTCATCAGCCGCGCCCGCAGGCTCGCGGGGCCAGCGCGCAAAGATCGGCGCGTAAAGCCAGTCGCGGTGCGGCGCCGGGATCGCGAGGAGGAGCCCGAGCCCGGCGATCCGAGAGACGATCCGCTCTTCCAGCCGCTCCGCATCGGGCCGGTGACGGCGCCGAACCGCGTCTGGCAGGTGCCCGCATTGCACCGGCATGGCCCATGCCCTGCCCGCCACGCTGGCGGCGACCCTCTCCCAGCAACCGGTGCTTCACCTTAACCGAGGATCGCACCGATGAGTGGAAGTGTTACAAGCGCGCCGGCTACTGCGCCCACTCCCAAGGCCGGGTGAATTCGCCGAGCTTGTGCTTCAGCGCCTCCTCGTCCACCGCGCCGGTCTTTTCCAGCCGGGCGACGAGGCCGCGCTTCTTGTCCTCGACCACCTCGCGGACGCGGACGGCGAAGCCGGCCTCGGCCAGCGCCGCGTCATAGACCCGCTGGATCGCGCGTTTCCTGAGATCGGGCTTGAAGATCTTGCCAACGGCGGTCTTCGGCAATTCGGGCAGAATCTCGATGAATTTCGGCACTGCGGCGCGTTCGTGGATATGCGCGCGGGCGAAGTCCATCAGTTCCTCGGTCGTGACCTCGGCGCCGCCGACGAGTTCGACATAGGCGCAGGGAAGTTCGCCCGCGAAGCTGTCGGGCTGGCCGATCGCGCCGGCGAAGGCGATGGCGGGATGGCCCATCAGCGCCTCCTCGATCTCGGCCGGGTCGATATTGTGGCCGCCCCGGATGATCAGGTCCTTCGTCCGCCCGGTGATCCAGAGATATCCGTCCGGGTCGATCCGGCCAAGATCGCCGGTCCTGAGATACCGCCCCTCGGCGAAGAGGTCGCGGTTCTTGTCCACCTCGGTATAGGTCGAGCCCTCGAAGACGCCGGGATTGGAGACGCAGATCTCGCCCACCTCGTCCACGCCGCATTCCTTCCGGACGCCGCCCGCGCCGTCGGTATGGAGGATGCGGACATGGCAATAGGGCAAGGGCACGCCGACCGAGCCCACCTTCTTCGCGCCGTCCACCGGGTTGCAGGAGACGAGGCAGGTCGCCTCGGTCAGCCCGTAGCCCTCGGCGATCTGCACGCCGGTGGCCTTCTCGAAGCGGCTGTAGAGTTCGAGCGGCAGCGGCGCCGAGCCCGAGATCGCGATCTTGAGCGAGGAGACGTCGGCATCGACGGGCCGCTGCATCAGCGCCGCGATGGCGGTCGGCACGGTGATGAGGAAGCTCACCTGCCAGCGCTCGATCAGCTTCCAGAAATTGTCGAAGACCCCGTCGCCGCGATAGCCCGCCGGCGTCGGCATCACCATATGCGCGCCCGACGCGATCACCGACATCAGCACCGGATAGGCGGCGAAGACGTGAAAGAGCGGCAAGGGGCAGATCAGAACGTCGGTCTCGTCGAAGAGGAGCTGCCCTCCGAGCCAGCCGTTGTAGATCATCCCGGAATACTTGTGCTGCGCGACCTTGGGCATGCCGGTCGTGCCGCCGGTGTGGAAAAAGGCCGCGACCCGGTCGCCCGTGCTGTCGGCGAAGGTCAGGCGGTCGGCGGGCTGGCGCGCGCATTCGGCGTTGAAATCCTTCACCGCCGCCTTGTGCTCCACCGGGTTCTTCGGCCGGATCAGCGGCACGATCCAGCTTTTCGGCGGCGAGAGGTAGCGGTTGAGATCGACCTCGAGCACCGTCTTCACACCGGGCGCGAGCTTCAGGGCGTCGGCGGCCTTCTGCGGCACGTCGGTCTTCGGGAAGGCCTTGAGCGTGACCAGAACCTTCGCCTTCGTCTCGCGCAGGATCGCGGCGATCTGTTCGGGTTCGAGAAGCGGGTTGATCGGGTTGACGATGCCGGCGACGGCGCCGCCGAGAAGCGTCACGGCGGTCTCGATCGAATTCGGCAGGAGATAGGCGACGACGTCCTTCTCGCCGATGCCGAGGCTGCGGAAGAGGTTCGCCGCCTGCGTGATCCGGCCGTGGAGGCCGGACCAGGTCAGCGTCTCGGCCTTGGCGCCGGGATCCGAGAGCAGCTGGAAGCTGATCGCGTTGCGCGCCCCGTGCGCGTCGCGGGTGCGGCCCAGGAACTGGTAGAGCGTGACCGGCAGGTCGCGCTTCTCATACGGCATTTCGCCTTCGATCGCATTGCGATCGGCAAGGCCGGAAAACTTCCCCATAAACTCTCCTCCCCTGACCCGCTCCCCCGGGCCTTGTCATTGAAGGAAGGATGCGGGCAAAGCCACCTCAGGGCAAGGGTGACGCGCGGTCCGGGTAGCGGGACGCCACGTCAGATCGGCCGGCCCCGGCGAAAGCGGGGACCGGAGCGGGCGTGGGAGGCGGGGTTATTCCGCCGCCAGCCCGTCGGTGAACTGGAGCCGCGCGAGGCGGGCATAGAGACCGTCCTCGGCCACGAGTTCGTCATGGGTGCCGGTCGCGACGATACGGCCCTGGTCGAAGACGACGATGCGGTCGGCCTTCTTCACGGTGGCGAGCCGGTGGGCGACGATCAGCGTCGTGCGTCCCTTGGCGAGCTTCTCGACCGCGCGCTGCACCGCCCGCTCGCTCTCGGCGTCGAGCGCCGAGGTCGCCTCGTCGAGGAGGAGGACCGGCGCGTCGCGCAGGATCGCGCGGGCGATGGCGATGCGCTGCTTCTGGCCGCCCGAGAGCATCACCCCGCGTTCGCCGAGATAGCTCTCATAGCCCTCCGGCAGGCCCGCGATGAAGTCATGCGCGGCGGCGGCCTTCGCGGCCGCCTCGACCTCGGCATCGGTCGCGTCGGGCCGGCCGTAGCGGATGTTCTCGCGCGCCGAGGTGGCGAAGATCACCGGGTCCTGCGGCACCAGCGCCACGGCGCGGCGGAAGTCGGAGCGCGCCATGTCGGGCAGCGCCACGCCGTCGATGGTGATGCGGCCCTCGTCGGGGTCGTAGAAGCGCAGAAGGAGCTGGATGACGGTCGTCTTGCCGGCGCCGGACGGGCCGACGAGCGCCACGGTCTCGCCCGGGCGGACCGTCAGGTCGACATGGTCGAGCGCCGACTGGTCGGGGCGGGACGGATAGTGGAAGGTCACGCCGTCGAAGGCGATCTCGCCCTTTGCCGGGCGCGGCAACGGCACCGGCTGGACGGGGTCGCGCACGCTGTCGGCGGCGTTCAGGAGTTCGATCAGCCGTTCGGTGGCCCCCGCCGCGCGCTGCAACTCGCCCCAGATTTCCGAGAGCGCCGCGACGGACCCCGCCGCCATCACCGCGTAGATGACGAACTGCACCAGTTCGCCCGGGCTCATCATCCCCGCCCGCACGTCGCGCGCGCCGATCCAGAGGACGCCGACGACGCCGGCGAAGACGAGGAAGATCACGATCACCGTCATTACCGCGCGGGTGCGGATGCGGGCCTTGGCGGAGCGGTACGCCTCTTCCGTCACGCGGGCGAAATCGGCCCGCGCCTCGGTCTCGTGGGTGAAGGCCTGGACGGTCTGCACCGCGCCCAGCGCCTCGGAGGCGGAGCCGGAGGAGGCGGCGATCCAGTCCTGGTTCTCGCGGCTGAGGCGGCGAAGCCGGCGGCCTTGCGTGATGATCGGCACGATCACGGCGGGCACGATGAGAAGCACGAGCCCGGTCAGCTTCGCCGAGGTGAAGAGCATCAGCACGATGCCGCCGACGAGGATCAGGCAGTTGCGCAGCGCCACCGAGACCGAGGAGCCGATCACCGAGAGGATCAGCGTGGTGTCGGTGGTGATGCGGCTCACCACCTCGCCGGTCATGAGCTTTTCGTAGAAGGCCGGGCTCATCCCGATCACCCGGTCGAAGACCGCCTTGCGGATGTCGGCCACGACCCGCTCGCCGAGCCGTGTGACGAGGTAGTAGCGCGCCCCGGTGCCCAGCGCGAGAAGGCCCGCGATGGCCATCGCACCGGCGAAGTAGCTGTCGAGAAGCTCCGCCCCCTCGCCGAAGCCGTCGATGACGCGGCGCACCGCGACCGGCAGGATCAGCGAGATCGAGGCGGTGAGCGTCAGCGCCATCGCGGCGAGAATCACCAGCCCGCGATAGGGCGCGATGAAGGGTGCCAGGCCGGCAAGGGCCCCTACCCGCTTCGATGCCGCGCGATCCTCGCCCGTCGTGTCCTGTCGTCGCGCCATGCCACCCCCTCCGGTCGGAAGCGGTTTAGGGCGCCCGGGGCCTCGGGGCAAGCGCCGGGAAGGTCGCAGGCGGCGGAACCGGGGCGCGACGCGGCGGAAATGCCGCGCGGAGCTGCGTTGGAACCGCCGGGAGGCGCCGCGAGCGCGCCTCCGATCCTGAGCAATAAACGGGTGAATTTTTGAACGTTTCGAAATATTCTTCGGAATCCACCGGATTCGTCGGGTAATTTTGCGAAGTTTATTGCGCGGGGCCGGAAATTAGGGAACCGATCCCGCCGGCTTCGGGCGACACTTCCCCACCCCGACGCGATCGGGGCGCAAACGAGGGAAAAGACAATGGCAAATACGTTCGTTGCCGCCTATGACGGCAGTCCCGCCGGGCGGCGGGCGGTCGATTTCGCGCTCGCGCAGGCCAAGGCGGCCGGTGCGGCGCTGGTCGTGGCCCATGTGCTGGAATGGTCGCCCTATTCGTTCCTGACCCCCGAGGAACTCGCCGAACGGCACAAAAGGCGTGGCGAGGAGCTGGAGCGGGCCGAGAAGGCCGTGATGGCGCCCTTGCTGGCCGATCTGAAGGCGTCGGGCGTGACGGTCTCGAGCGAGATCAAGTACGGCCATGTCGCCGAAACGCTCTGCGACATCGCCAAGGCCCGTTCCGCCGGGCAGATCTTCATCGGCCGCACCGGCCAGTCGAGCATCGTCGAACGGCTCTTCGGCTCGGTCGCGGGATCGCTCGCGCAGATCGCGCCGGTGCCCTGCACCATCGTGCCGTAACAAGACCAGAACAGGGATAGTCACATGGCATTCACCACGGAAACGCGCGCCCTGAGCGGCGCGGCCGGGCTCGCCTTTCTCGCGGGCGCCGCCCAGGCCCAGACCCTCGACGAAACCATCAACGGCCTCTTCGCCTCGGCCACCGGCTGGTTCGTCAACTTCATCTTCGCGCCCTTCCCGGGCACGTCCTTCCCCTGGATCGTCGCCTGGCTCGTCGTCGCGGCCTCGGTCTTCACCCTCTATTTCGGCTTCATCCAGTTCCGGGTCATCAAGCACTCGATCGCTTTGGTGAAGGGCGACTATTCCGACCCGAACGACGCGGGCGAGGTCAGCCACTTCCAGGCGCTGGCGACGGCGCTGTCGGGCACGGTCGGGCTTGGCAACATCGCCGGCGTCGCGGTCGCGATCGGCATCGGCGGGCCGGGGGCCACGTTCTGGATGATCCTCGCCGGCCTTCTCGGCATGGCGTCGAAGTTCACCGAATGCACGCTCGGTGTGAAATACCGTAACGAGTACGCCGACGGAACCGTCTCGGGCGGGCCGATGTACTACCTGACCAAGGGCTTCGCCGAACGCGGCAAGCCCGGCGGCAGGTTTCTCGCCGTGCTCTTCTCGATCTTCTGCATCCTTGGTTCGTTCGGCGGCGGCAACATGTTCCAGGCCAACCAGGCGCATCAGCAGCTTTCGGGCGTCTTCGGCGATTATCCCGGCTGGATCACCGGGGTGATCTTCGCGGTCGTGGTCTTCGTGGTCATCATCGGCGGCATCAAGTCGATCGCCCGGGTGACCGAGAAGGTCGTGCCGTTCATGGCGATTCTCTATTGCGGCACGGCGCTCATCATCATCCTGATGAACATCGGCAATATCGGCTGGGCCTTCGGCCAGATCTTCGCCGGCGCCTTCACCGGGCTCGGCATCGCCGGCGGCGCGGTCGGCGCGCTCATCCAGGGCTTCAAGCGGGCGGCCTTCTCGAACGAGGCGGGCGTCGGCTCCGCCGCCATCGCCCATTCGGCGGTGCGCACGAAGGAACCGATCACCGAAGGCTTCGTCTCGCTTCTGGAGCCGTTCATCGACACGGTGGTGATCTGCACCATGACGGCGCTGGTGATCATCTTCACCCAGCAGCTCGTCACCGATCCGGCCACCGGCCTTTACGTGATGGACGAGGCCACGGGCCGTATCGCCACCGTCGGCGGCACCTCGGGCGTGGGGCTCACCTCGGCGGCCTTCGGGTCGACCTTCTCGTGGTTCCCCTATCTTCTGATGGTCGCGGTCGTGCTTTTCGCCTTCTCGACGATGATCTCGTGGTCCTATTACGGCCTCAAGGCCTGGACCTACCTCTTCGGCGAGGGCAAGACCCAGGATCTGAGCTTCAAGCTCCTGTTCTGCTTCTTCGTCATCGTCGGCGCGGCGGCGAGTCTCGGCCCGGTGATCGACTTCTCGGACGCGGCGATCTTCGCGATGGCGGTCGTGAACATCATCGGGCTCTACGTCCTGATGCCGATCGTCAAGGCCGAGGTGCAGAGCTATCTCGCGCGCCTCGCCTCGGGCGAGATCAAGAAGTTCAAGTGACCCGAGCTTCGGCCGGGCGGATCTCCGCCCGGCCGGCCCCGTCCGGACGCGGCAATTGCGACATCGTCGTCGAACCGTTAGGATCGATTCAGGGACCGATCGGAACGGCCCGTGATATTGGCGAGAGATTTTCGTGGCAACGCATTCGGCCGAGACCGCCCGCGACCTGCAATCCGCTCTGCGCAAGGCCGCCCCCCGCGACATCATCGAGCTGAACGGCGCCTTCGGCGCGGTCACGCTCGACGGCTACCGGCCCGAGGGTCCGGTAACGATCCGCGCGGCCAAGCCCGGTGCCGCGCATTTCGAGAGCCTGCTGCTGTCCGGTTGCGCCAATCTCGGCTTCCACGGCCTGTCCTTCTGGCCGCTGGCGCCGGTGCCGGAAAGCCGGGCCAAGCCCTATCTCGTCACCGCCTACCCCAATTCGACCGGCATCGAGATCAACGATTGCCTGTTCCGCGGCCGGGCCGACAGCGACAACTTCGCGCGCTGGAGCCAGGCCGACTGGAACGCCGCCAAGATCGGCGCCGTCCTGCTCAGGGGCGAAAGCAGCGTGATCCGAAACTCGGCGGCGATCGGCGTCTATTTCGGCTACGGCGTGAGTGGCCGCAACTCCGAGATCTTCAACAACCTCGTCTTCGGCTTCTCCGGCGACGGGCTCCGGGTGACGGACGACAACTGCGTGGTGATTGGCAACCGCATCACCGATGCGATGCAGATCGACCAGAACCATTCCGACGGATTCCAGGCGTTCAAGGTCAAGGCGCTCCTCAACGGGCTCGTGGTCAAGGACAACGTGTTGCTGGAATGGACGGTCAGGCCCGACAATCCCCTGCGCGCGAAGATGCAGGGGATCAGCCTGCATAACGGGCCCTACACGAACGTGGTGGTGCGCGACAACGTGGTCGAGACCTCGGCCGCGAACGGCATCCGGCTGAACGCAGTCAAGGATGTCGAGGTGGTGGGCAACCGGGTGCGAAACGCCAACGGCCCGAACGGCCGCCACCCCTGGATATCGCTCGGCAATTGCAGCGGCCGGATGGTGGTCGAGAACAACGAGGCCGAGCAGTTCCGCCTCAATCCCGGCGTCACCCAGCGCGGCAACCGCAAGCCGGACTACACCGCCCGCTACTGAGCCCGGCCCGCGCGAGGACGGAGCCGGGCACGACGGGCGAGCGCGGGGTGGTCATGTCCGGCAGGTCCGACAGGATCTCGCTCGCCGATGTCGCGCAAACCCTCGGCATCAGCGAACGCGAGCCTGCCGGCCGGTCAAAACGATTGTCGGACGGGCCCTGACGCGGCGGGACGCCGGAGCGATTCGGGTTATGTTGAAATTGCAAGCATCGGAATTCGAACAATAAAAGTTCGAATTCCGAGTCAATGCAAACCCGAAACGTTCTAGATGCCCGACAGCGTCAGCGCGACGATCCCGAACGCCATGCAGACCACGAAGACGAGAACCGGGAAAAGATCGACCTCCTGAAACCGGTCGAGAAACGAATTTGGCTCCGCCCGTTCGCATTCGTCGGGCGGAGCCAATTCTGGAAATACATTTGAACTCTTAAGGTCTTGAGCCACTGGATACACATCTCAAATCAACTGTCCCAGAGTATCGCACCGCTCGCCCTTCGGTGGAACCTGTCTGGTTGGACAAGTCCGTCCTGTTGTTTGCGGACAATCGGCGGGCGCCGCGACGATTGGCGCGGGAAGCCGCGCGAATGCCTCAAGGAAATGACAGAATCGCGCCCGACGGCCGCCAGAGTTTCGCCACGGCCCGATCCGGAGCCACCGTGCCGGGCGGGTCGATTCGCCTGCCCGCCCGGTGCGGCGGCCCTCAGCCGAGAACCGCTTTCACCGCCCGCGCGGTCGCCGCGACGACCTGGTCGGCCTCGGCCGTCGTCAGGCAGAAGGGCGGCGCGAAGCCGAGGATGTCGCCCTGCGGCATGGCGCGCGCGATCACCTTGTCCTGCGCGAGAAGGGCCGCCGAGACCTGCGGGCCGATCTTCTTCGACGGATCGAAGTAGCGGCGGCTGTCGCGATCCTCGACGAACTCCACCGCGCAGAGCATCCCCTCGCCCCGGACATCGCCGACATGAGGATGGTCGCCCAGCGCCTCGGTCATCGCCGCCTTCAGATACGCCCCGACCGTGCCCGCGTTCTTCACCAGCCCCAGATCGTCGATGAGCTTGAGGTTCGCCACCCCCGCCGCCGCCCCGATCGGATGCGCCGAATAGGTCCAGCCGTGGCCGATCACGCCGTTCTCGTCGGTGCCCTGCTCCAGCACCTTCCAGACCCGGTCCGAGATGATGGAGCCCGACAGGGGTGCGTAGGCCGAGGTCAGGCCCTTGGCGATGGTGATGATGTCGGCCTCGATCCCGTAATGGTCCGAGCCGAACATCGTGCCCAAGCGGCCGAAACCGGTCACGACCTCATCAGCGATCAGCAGGATGTCGTGCTTTTTCAGAACCTTCTGGATCGCCGCCCAGTACCCCGCCGGCGGCGGCACGATGCCGCCCGTCCCGAGAACCGGCTCGCCGATGAAGGCGGCGATGGTGTCCGCCCCTTCGCGGTCGATCAGCGCCTCCAGTTCGGCGACGCAGTGCGCGGTGAACTCCGCCTCGGACTGCGCGAGGTCCGCGCGGCGGTAGTAATAGGGCGCCTCGGTATGGATCACCTGGGCCAGCGGCAGGTCGAACTTCTTGTGGAAAAGCTCCAGCCCGGTCAGCGACCCGGTCATCAGGCCCGAGCCGTGATAGCCGCGCCAGCGCGAGATGATCTTCTTCTTCTCCGGCCGGCCAAGGACGTTGTTGTAATACCAGACCAGCTTCACGTTCGTCTCGTTCGCATCCGATCCGCCAAGGCCGAAATAGACCTTCGACATGTTCGCGGGTGCCCGGTCGAGGATCATCTTGGCGAGCGTGATCGAAGCCTCGGTCCCGTGCCCGACATAGGCGTGGTAATAGGCCAGTTCCTTCGCCTGCGCCGCGATGGCCTCGGCGATCTCCTGCCGCCCGTAGCCGACATTGACGCAGTAGAGCCCGGCGAAGGCGTCGAGCAGGCGATTGCCGTCGCGGTCCTCGATATGGACGCCGGAGGCCGTGCGGATCACGCGGTTCGGGCTTTCGCCGCGCGCGTGCTGGGCCAGATGGGTCGAGGGGTGGAAGAAATTCTCGCGGTCCCACTGGTCGAGTTGGTCGTTCTTCAGCATCGGTCTTTCCTTCCTCTCATGCCCAGTCGCGGCAGACGTACTTGATTTCGGTGAATTGCTCCATGCCCTGACGCGCGCCCTCGCGCCCGAGGCCGGACTGCTTCATGCCGCCGAACGGGATCGGCGCGCCGGTGACCTTGGTGCGGTTGACCGCGACCATGCCGAACTGGAGCGCGCGGGACAGCCGGTAGATCCGGCGCGGGTCCTGCGTGTGGAGATAGGCGACAAGCCCGTATTCGCTGGCATTGGCCTTCGCGGTGACGGCCGCCTCGCTGTCGAAGGGCAGGATCGCGGCGACGGGGCCGAAGGTCTCCTCCGACAGGATCCGCGCATCCTCCGGCACGTCGGTCAGCACCGTCGGCTCGTAGAAGAGCGGCCCGAGCGCGTGGCGCCTGCCGCCGCAGGCGAGGGTCGCGCCCTTGGCCAGCGCATCGGCGACCTGCGCCTCCTGCTTGGCGACGGCCTTTTCGTTCATCAGGGGCCCGAGGTCGCGGTCCGCGATGCCCGGCCCGATCGTCAATGCCTGTGTCGCCGCGACGAACCGCTTGCAGAAATCGGCATGGATCGGCCGCTCGACATAGATCCGGTTGGCGCCGAGGCAGTCCTGCCCGGTCGTCGCCCATTTCGCCTTCATCGCCTCGGCCACCGCCCGGTCGAGGTCGCAATCGGCGAAGACGAGGACCGGCGCATGGCCGCCAAGCTCCATCACCAGCCGCTTCACCGTGTCGGCCGACTGCCGGTAGAGAAGCCGCCCGACCTCGGTCGAGCCGGTGAAGGACAGGGCGCGGACCCGTGTGTCCGTCGTCCAGGGTCCGACGATCACCGGGGCGTGGCCGGTGACGACGTTGAAGACGCCCGCCGGAATGCCGGCCCGCTCGGCCAGTTCGGCAAGCGCCAGCGCCGAAAACGGCGTCTCCGCCGAAGGGTGGCAGACCACGGTGCAGCCGGCTGCCAGTGCCGCCGCCGCCTTGCGGGTCAGCATTGCAGAGGGGAAATTCCACGGCGTGATCAGCGCGGCGACGCCCACCGGCTCGCGCCAGAGCTCGACCTCGGCATCGGGAAGGTGGCTGGTCACGCCTTCGATATTCGGCCGCTTGGCCTCCTCGGCGTAGAATTCGACGAAGGCCGCGCCATAGTCGATTTCTCCCCGCGCTTCCGACAAGGGCTTGCCCTGCTCGGCCACCATGATCCGGGCGAGGTCCTCCTTGTGGGCAAGGATCAGTTCGAACCAGCGCCGGAGGAGCGCCGAGCGCGCCTGCGGCAGAAGGCCCGCCCAGCCCGGAAACGCCGCCTGCGCGGCATCGACGGCGGCGGCGGAATCGTCGGCGGAAAGGCTCGCCACCTCGCCGACGGCCTCGCCGGTCGCGGGGTCGGTGACCGCGATGGTGTCGCCCGAAGCGCCGGCGCACCATTTGCCGCCGATATAGGCGAAGCTGCGAAAGAGTTTCCTGTCGGCAATGTCCATGCCGGTCGGGGCGGCGGTGTCGGGCATCCGGTCCTCCTGAGGGGAAGCGTCGGGCAGAGTTTCGCGCGGCGCCGGCAGGCGATGGGCCTGAACTTCGCCGCACGGCCAGAGGATTCCTCTGCCGGTGGCGGGTCCGGCAGACCGGATGCCGCGCCCGTGCCGCCTTGGGGACCATGGTGCCAGCTCCGCGCGCCCCTGCCGTCGCGATCGTCAGGAACGAGGTTCACGCCTCGGACGCGCCCGGTTTCCCGGCGTGTCACGGACCCAGCAGCGCCTCGAACGGCGGCGCCGCCGGCCCCTTGACCGGCTTCGTCACGATATAGGTGAAGTAGCGCGCGAGCCCGATCCGCGCGTCCAGCATCGCGTCGATCAGCCGCTGATAGGCGTCGATGTCGCGGGTGACGATCTGCAGGAGATAGTCGAACCCGCCGCCCAGCGCCCAGCAGGCGACGACCTCGTCATAGCGTTTCGCCGCCGCCTCGAAGGCGCGAAAGCTCGGGCCGGTATGGTCGGCAAGCTCGGCCGCCATGAAGACCGTGACATGGGGGCCGAGCTTCCTGAGCGCGATCTCGGCGCGATAGCCCTCGATCAGCCCGGCCTGTTCCAGCTTCCTCAGCCGCTCCCAGGCCGGTGTCGGCGACAGGCCGATCCGCTCGGCGAGCGCCGCCTTGGTGATCCGCCCCTCGGTCGAAAGGACTCGCAGGATGGCGATGTCGCGGTCGTCGAGCCGCATGAGGTCAGGCCCGGATCGCGGTGCCAAGGCCCGGATGAGCCTGGCGGACATGGGTGGCGATGGCGGTATCCTGCACCCCGGTGCCGGTGAGGTCGGCAATGGTTATGGCCTCCGGCCCG
The DNA here is from genome assembly GCA_011620265.1 of Paracoccaceae bacterium. Classification (GTDB taxonomy): domain Bacteria; phylum Pseudomonadota; class Alphaproteobacteria; order Rhodobacterales; family Rhodobacteraceae; genus Albidovulum. Next base: position 9,028 of record WOZM01000068.1, on the reverse strand, counting down.
GTGCGGCCCGGCCTCGCCCCGGCGATGACCTCGCCGAGTTCCGCCGGCCGGCCCTTGTCCCAAAGCCCGGCGGCAATGGCGCTGCGCAACTCGCCCAGCCGCTCGCACTGGCTCACCCGGTCGCAGACATAGGCGTCGGCGCGGGCAAGCGCGGCGGGGTCGATCTCGTTCTTCTCGTCCTGATCCGACCCCATCGCGGTGACATGCAGCCCCGGATGCAGCCAGTCCGCGCGCAGGACCGGCGCGCGCGCGGGCGTCGTCGTGACGACAAGCTGGCTTTCGGCGACGAGCCGCGCCGGATCGTCCACCGCCTCGGCGACGATACCAAGCGACCGCGCCAGATCGTCTGCACAGGCCCGCGCCTTCGCCGGGTCGCGGCCGTGGACCAGCACCCGCACGAAGGGCCGCACCAGATGCGCCGCCTCGATCTGCAACCGCGCCTGCACCCCGGCGCCGATGACCCCGGCCGTCTCCACCACCTCCGGCGCCAGATGCCGGGCGGCGACGGCGCCTGCGGCGGCGGTGCGCAGATCGGTGAGATAGCCGTTGTCGAGAAACACCGCCTCGACCAGCCCCGTCGCGGCGGAAAAGAGGATCATCAGCCCGTTGAGGCTCGGCAGGCCAAGCTTCGGATTGTCGAAGAAGCCGGGGCTCACCTTGATCGCGAAGCCGTCGAAGCCGGGGATCCAGGCGGTCTTCACATCGACCTCGCCATGCACCTCCGGCAAGGCCATCGACAGGACCGGCGGCATCACGACCCCGCCCCCGGCAAGCGCCGCGAAGGCCCGCTCGATCACATCGACAAGCGCGAGGTCGAGCGTGATCGCGCCCCGCAACTCCGCCTCCGTCACGATCCTGATGTCACGCGCCATAGCGCTTCCCCCTCACGACCAGATCGCCGATCCGCACATCCTCGCCGGCGACAACCTTCGTGAATACCGACATGTCGAGGTTGCGCCCGGTGACGATGGTCGCGACCGGCCCATCAGGCAAGGTCACGCGCCCCGAGAGCATCGCCGCGATGCCGGTGACCGAGGCGCCCTCGGCGACGATCCGGTCCTCGTGGTAGAGCACCTGCATCGCGTCGCGGATCTCCTCCTCGCTCACCAGCACCACCTCGTCGAGCAGCGCCTGACAGAGCGGGAACGACAGGCGGTTCTCCATGCCGATCCCGCCGCCGAGACTGTCGGCGAGCGACGGCTCCTCCGTCACCTCGACCGGATGGCCGGCGCGGAGCGCGGCATGCATCGCCGCCCCCCGCTCCATCGTCACGCCGATCACCCGGATGCCGGGGTTGACCGCCTTCGCCGCCACCGCGACCCCGGCGGCGAGCCCGCCGCCCGACAGGGGCACGAGGATCGCGGCGAGGTCGGGCCGCGCCTCCAGCATCTCGAGCCCGATCGTCCCCTGCCCGGCGATGACATGGGGATCGTCGAAGGGCGAGATCTCGACCAGCCCCTCGGCCACGCAGAGCCGCCGGCTTTCGGCAAGGGCCGCATCCTGGCTCCGCCCGACGATGCGGACCTCGGCGCCAAGCGCGCGGATGCCCGCGACCTTCGCCTCGGGCACCAGTTCCGACATGCAGATCACCGCCCTGAGCCCGCGCGCCTTCGCCGCGAAGGCAACGCCGCGGCCGTGATTTCCGGTCGAACAGCAGGTGACGCCCGTGACCCCCTCGGGCAGGTGCGCCACCGCGTTCAGCGCACCGCGCAGCTTGAACGCACCCACGGGCTGCATGTTTTCCAGCTTCAGCAGGAAATCATGCCCTGCCGCCTTCGCCATGAACGGCGACGGCACGAAAGGGGTCGCATCCGCGACGCCGCGGATGATACGGCGCGCGGCGAGGATGTCGGCCAGCGTCACGGTCATCTCAATCGGCTTCCTTCACCGCCGAAAGGAACTGCTTCGTCCGCTCGCGCTGCGGATTGTCGAAAAGCTCGTCGGGCGGACCCTGCTCCTCGATCTTGCCGGCATAGAAGAAGCAGACCCGGTCCGAGATGTCGCGCGCGAAGCCCATCTGGTGGGTGACCATGAGCATCGTCAGGTTGTGCTCGCTGACGAGCTTGCGGATGACATTGGTCACCTCGCCGATCACCTCGGGGTCGAGCGCGGACGTGACCTCGTCGAACAGCATCACTTTCGGCCGCATGGCGAGCGCGCGGGCGATCGCGACCCGCTGCTGCTGTCCGCCGGACAGGCGCGACGGGTGCTGGTCCTTCTTGTCGATCATGCCGACGAGGGTCAGCAATTCCTCCGACCGCTCCCGCGCCTCCTGCCGCGAGAGGCCGAGCACCTGCACCGGCCCCTCCATGCAGTTCTGCAGGGCGGTCATGTGCGGGAAGAGATTGAAATGCTGGAAGCACATCCCGATCGAGGCGCGCATCTTGCGCAGGTGCCTTTCGTCGGCGGCGACCAGCACGCCATCCCTGGCCATATGCGTCAAGGGCTTGCCATCAACATAGATCACACCGCCATTGATCGTCTCGAGCGTCATCAGCATCCGAAGGACAGTGGTCTTGCCCGAACCCGACGGGCCGATGATCGTCACCATCTCGCCCTCGGTCACGTCGAGGTTGAGTTTGTCGAGCACCACGAGATTGCCGTAGCGCTTGGTGACGTTCATGAACCTGACCATCGGGCGGTCGCCCTCGGGCAGTTCCAGCGGATAGGCAGACATGTCCATGACTCACATTCCCAACTTGCGCCGCACCCAGCCCTCGAACAGCCGGATCAGCCCGGCCGTGGGCAGAGAGATGGCGAGGTAGATCAGGCCGACCAGGGTGAAGGGCTCGAGGAAGCGGTAGCTCTCCGAACCGATCGCATTGGCGGTATGCATCAGCTCCGCAACCCCGATGACCGACAGCATCGGCGTGTCCTTGAAGATGCCGACGAGATAGTTGCCCATTCCCGCGATGGAGGGGGGCAGGGCCTGGGGAATGACGATGCGGACATAGGTGTCGCGGGTCGACATGTTGAGCGCCCGGCACGCCTCCCACTGGCCGCGCGGCACGGCGTCGATCCCGGCGCGATAGACTTCCGACAGATAGGCCGAGTAGTGCAGCCCGATCGCGATCATCCCCGAGGTCCAGGGCGAAAGGCGGATTCCGAACTGCGGCCCGACATAGAAGACGAAGAATATCTGCAGCACGAGCGGCGTGGAGCGGATGAACTCGACGAATTCCCGCACCGCGACCGTGATCGGCCGCCACCCGGTGCGCTGCGCCAGCGCGAGGATCAGGCCCAGCACCAGCGCGATCGCATAGCCCGCCCCCGCGGCGATCAGCGTGTTGAGCGTGGCCAAGAGGAGCCGCGGCAGGATTTCCCAGGTGAAGTCCCAGCGCCAGTTGAAGCTCATGCCCGGCCAAGCCTCCGCGCAATGACCCGCTCCATCCAGCGCATGAACGGCGTGATCAGGAACCGGGCGAGGATGTAGTAGATGACGAGCGCGCTCCCGAACGCCTCCGCCGAAAGGAAGGTCGAGGCATTGATCTGCTTGGCCTGGAACATCAGGTCGGTGACCGAGATCAGGGCTACAAGCGCGGTGCCCTTGAGAAGCTCGATCAGGAGATTGCCCCAGGGCGGCAGCATGAGCGCCAGCGCCTGCGGCAGGATGATGCGGCGCATGCGCCTCGCCGGCGACATCGACAGCGCATAGGCCGCCTCCCACTGGCCCTTCGGCACCGACTGGATCGCGCCCCGGACCAGTTCGGCGCCGTAGGAGCCGACATTCAGGCCGACCGAGACGAATCCGGCAACGAATTTCGGCAAGGTCAGCCCGAACAGGGGCAGGACGAAGAAGATCCAGTATAGCTGGACCAGAAGCGAGGTGCCGCGGAAGGCCTCGATATAGACGGTCGACACGCCGCGGATCACGGCGTTCTTCGAAAGCTTGCCCAACCCGGCAAGCAGCGCGACCACGATGGCGATGACCGCCGCGAGCACGAATTGCGCGCAGGTGACGAGGGTGCCGCTGGCAAGGCGGGCGCCGTAGATTTCGAGGAAGTCCCAGATTGGCATCCGCCGCCCCCGTCGGGAAAACGAGGGGCGGCGCCGCCGCCCCTCAGGCGATCAGCGATTCGCGCAGACCCATTCGGTGGTCTTGTCGCCCGGCAGGGTCGCCTCGTCGTAGCCATATTCCTCGACCGACGCGAGCATCTCCGGCGTCCCGAGATAGTCCTTCTGCGCCGCGTTGAACTTGTCGAGGAAGTCCTGGTCCTCGCTGCGGAAGCCGATGCCCGCCCAGTTCATCGTTTCTTCCGGCAGCGCGTTCGGGTCGGTCACCGCGACCGCGCCCCCGGAACTCTCGGCAAGCTGCTTCATGGTGAAATAGGTGCCCGCCCCCGCATCGGCACGGCCCGCCTTGACCGCTGCCAGGATCTCGGTCGGCCCCGGCACCTGCATGATGTTGCCCTCGGGCACACCTGCCGCCTTGGCCGCCTCGATGTTGGAGTAGCCGGCACCGGTCGCCATCACGGCGCCCTTATCCTTGATGTCCGCGTAGGTCTCGATCCCCTTGGGATTGCCGGCGGCGACGATGAAGGCGTCGCCGATCTTCGCCATCGGCTCGGAAAAGGCGATGTTCTCGCAGCGCGACTTGAGGATGTTCATGCCGCCGGTGATGATGTCGAAGCGGCCGGCCTGAAGGCCCGGGATCAGCCCGCCCCAGTCGGTCTGGACCGGCTCGATATTGTCATAGCCCATCTTGGCCAGCACGCCCAGCACCTCTGCATTGACGAAGCCCTTCGGGCTGCCGTCCGGCCCCGGATAGGCGAACGGGATTTCATTGGCGAAACCGATGCGGATGCTCTCGCCCGCAGCGATGCGGTCCTCGAGCGGGCCGGCTAAGGCCGCCGTCGCAGACAGGCTCACCGCCGCCAGAACCGCATTCAGAACAGTCCATCTCATTTGGATTCCCCCTGTTTATGGCGCCTCGATCTCAGACTGTAGGCGCGGTTGTGTACATCGCAGCCCAAAACCCTCTGCAGGGCGCCGCAAAACTATAGCAAACAGCAGCGCAAACATCCACAATAATGTTGCGCGCCCCCATGCCGCCTCGTATCGTTGTGCACAAGTCAGACTTCTGTGGAGATTCCCGATGGGATTGCAGAACGCCCCCTTCAGTGCCCCCGAATATACCCGCCGCATCGCCAGGACCCGCGCGGCGATGGACAAGGCCGGGCTCGACGCGATCTTCGTCACCGATCCCTCGAACCAGGCCTGGCTCACCGGCTATGACGGCTGGTCCTTCTACGTCCATCAGGGCGTGATCCTGACGATGGAGGGCGAGCCGGTCTGGTGGGGGCGCTACATGGACAGCATCGGCGCGGGCCGCACCTGCTGGATGGGCGCGGACTCGATCCACGGCTACGCCGACAACTATGTGCAATCCACGGTCCGCCACCCGATGCAGGACCTCGCCGGCCATCTTCGCCGGCTCGGCCTCGCCAAGGCCCGGATCGGGGTGGAGATGGAGAACTACTACTACTCCGCCAAGGCGCATGAGGTCCTGAAGACCGAGCTTCCCGACGCCCGCCTCGCCGACGCGACCGCGCTGGTGAACTGGCAGCGGCTGGTGAAATCCGGCGAGGAGATCGCCTTCATCCGCAACGCCGCGAAGATCTCCGAAAAGGTGGTCCGCACCGCCATCGAGAAGGCCGAACCGGGCCTGCGCAAGAACGACCTCGTGGCCGAGATCTACCACGCCGCGATCACCGGCGTCGACGATCTCTGGGGCGACTACCCGGCCATCGTGCCGCTGACGCCTTCGGGGCTCGACGCGACCGCCGCGCACCTCACCTGGAACGGCGACCCCATGCGCGCCGGCGAGGCCACGTTCTTCGAACTGTCCGGCTGCTACCGCCGCTACCACGCGCCCCTCTGCCGCACCGTCTATCTCGGCACCCCCCCGGCCGAGATGCGCGAGGCCGAAAAGGCCCAGATCGAGGGGATCGAGGCCGGGCTGGACGCCGCCCGCGCCGGCAACCGGACCTCTGACATCGCCAATGCCTTCCTCGGGGTCCTGAAGAAATACGGCATCAAGCGCGAAGGCCGCATGGGCTATCCGGTCGGCCTCTCCTACCCGCCCGACTGGGGCGAGCGCACCGCCTCGATCCGGACCGAGGACGACACCGTGCTCGAACCCGGCATGGTCTTTCATTTCATGCCGGCGCTCTGGATGGAAAGCTGGGGACTCGAGACGACCGAGACGATCCTCATCACCGAGACCGGCCCGGCGCAGGCGTTCTGCACCATAGAGCGCAAGCTTTTCGTGAAGCCGTGACGATGCACGCGCTCGACGACACCAAGGCGCTCCTGCGCGACCTCATCGCGTTTCCGACGGTCTCGACCGACAGCAACCTCGCGATGATCGCCTTCCTCGCCGAGCGGCTGGAAGCGGCGGGCGCGCGGGTCGAGATCCACCCCGACGCGAGCGGCGAGAAGGCCAACCTCTTCGCCACGCTCGGGCCGGAGGGCGATGGCGGCATCCTTCTTTCGGGCCATTCCGACGTGGTGCCGGTCACCGATCAGGACTGGACCACCGACCCCTTCGAGATGGTCGAACGCGACGGGCGGCTCTATGGCCGCGGCAGTTGCGACATGAAGGGCTTCATCGCCGCAACCGTGGCGCTGGCGCCCCTCTTCGCCGCCCGTGCCACAAAGCGGCCCCTGCATTTCGCCTTTACCCATGACGAGGAAACCGGTTGCCTCGGCGCCAGGGCGCTGGCCGGGGTGCTTCGCGCGCAAGGCATCCGCCCCGCCGTCGCCATCATCGGCGAGCCGACCTCGATGCGGATCATCGAGGGCCACAAGGGCTGCTACGAATACAGCACCCATTTCACCGGGCTCGAAGGCCACGGCTCCGGCCCCGACCGGGGGGTGAACGCGGTCGAATACGCGGTGCTCTACGTCGCGCGGTTGCTCGACCTCAAGGACCGGTTGAAGGACCGCGCCCCCGCCGGCAGCCGGTTCGAGCCGCCCTGGACGACGATCAATACCGGCGCGCTCGTCGGCGGTGTCGCCCACAACGTCATCCCCGGCAAGGCGCGGGTCGACTGGGAAATGCGGCCCGTGCAGGGCTCCGACGCCGATTTCGTCAAGGACGACCTCCAGCGCTTCTGCGCCGAGACGCTGCTGCCGGCGATGCGCGCCGTCTCGCCCGAGGCCGGGATCGTGACCGAGGTCATCGGCGAGACCGACGGCCTCGTTCCGGCCGAGCCGAACGAGGCCAGGGCCATCGTGATGGAACTGACCGGCGCCAAAGGCGCCGGTACCGTGCCCTTCGGGACCGAGGCGGGGATCTTCCAGGGGCTCGGCATGTCGGTGGTGGTCTGCGGGCCGGGCTCCATCGAGCAGGCGCACAAGCCCGACGAATACGTCGCACTCGACCAGATCGAGGAATGCCTCGGCATGCTCGACCGGCTGACGGCGAAGCTCGGCTAGGGCGATGGCGGGCGCGATCGAGACCCCGCTCGTGCGAACCTTCTGGCGGGCCGCGCCCTTCGTCTTCGTGCTTTTCTGGTCGGGCGGCTACAGCTTCGCCAAGCTCGGCCTGCCGCATACCGAACCCTTGACGATGCTGACGCTGCGCTACGGGCTGGCGGCACTTCTGCTCGCGCCCTTCCTTCTCAGGCGCGCGGCGCGCTGGCCAGGGACGGCGCGGCACTGGGCGGCGCTGGCGCTCACCGGATTCCTGATCCAGTGCGTCTATTTCGGCCTCGCCTATCAGGCGATGAAGCTCGGCATGAACGCCGGCACCACCGCCATCGTCATGGCGCTGCAACCGATCCTCGTCGCCGCGCTTTCGCCGCTCGTCACCGGCCGGCCGGGCGGCGGCAGGCTGCTGTGGCTCGGCCTTGCCCTCGGCTTTTCCGGCGTGCTGACGGTGATCCTCTCGGGCGACAGCCTCGGGCCGAGCCCCTGGGGCGCGGCCTTTCTGGCGCTCGCCGCCCTTCTCGGCATCACGCTCGCCACGCTTTTCGAGAAGGCCCACGGGATGAAGACCGACCCGGCCGTCGGCGGCGTGGTGCAATACCTCGTCGGCTTCGCGATCCTCGCGCCGGCCGCGTACCTCACGGAAACGATGCGGATCGACTGGACGCCCGATTTCATCCTCGCCATCGCCTATCTGGTGATCGCGAATTCCATCGTCTCCATCGGGCTTTACATCGCGCTCCTCCAGCGCGGCGACGCGACGCGCATCTCCTCGCTCATGTATCTCGTCCCGCCGCTCGCCCTCCTCCTCGCCTGGGCGATCCTCGGCGAGGCGATCACGCCCTTCACGCTGCTCGGCTTCGCGCTCTCGGTCGCCGGGGTCTGGCTCGTCAACAGGCAGACGGCATGAGCGACGCGCCCTCCGCCCGCGACCGCTTCGACCGGCTCCATGCCGAGTTGCGCGACCGCATCTGCCTTCTTGATTACGCACCCGGCACGCGACTGTCCGAGGAAGCCTTGGCGGCGGAATTCGGGGTCAGCCGCACCCCCCTCCGCCGCGTCCTCGGCCGGCTCGAAGCCGAGGGGCTGGTGCAGTCGGTCCACGGCGTCGGCACCTTCGTCACCGACGTCGAGATCGAGGAGCTGACCCAGACCTACCAGCTTCGGCTCGAACTGGCAGAGCTTGCCGGCCGCCTCTCGCCGCAACCGCCCGATGCCGCGCTGATGGCCGAATTCCGCGCTTTGTCCGACCGCGCGCGGGCGCTGACCGACACGCCGGACCCGCGCGTCTTCGCCCGGCTCAACATGGATTTCTTCCTCGCCCGGCTCCGGCTCACCGCGAACGAGCCCCTGCGCGAGATCGCCGAGCGGCTCTATATCCGCACCGCGCGGATCTGGATGAAATCGGTCTTCGCGTCCCGCCTAGACTTGCGCGAAGAGGCCGGGATCTTCCGGCGCGAGATCGAGGATGTCCTCGCCGCCCTCGCCATCGGCGACCGCCACGCCGCCGCGCTGATCCAGCGCGCCCATCTCTCGATGAGCTTCCAGCGGCTGAGGGCCGGGGGGCGCGGAACCGGCGCCGGCCGGCCCTGAGCGC
>WOZM01000222.1 GCA_011620265.1 Paracoccaceae bacterium | reverse complement strand
CCATGCAGAGCGCGCGGGCGATGGCAACGCGCTGCTGCTGGCCGCCGGAGAGCTGGCGGGGATACTTGTCCGCCTGTTCGGGGATGCGCACCCGTTCCAGATACCCCATCGCCAGATCGCGCGCGGCTTCGGCCGTCATCTTGCGGGCGCGGACGGGCCCGAGCGTCAGGTTCTCCAGCACCGTCAGATGCGGGAAGAGGTTGAACTGCTGAAAGACCATCCCCGCCCGGTCGCGCACCGCGCGCAACGTCGCCGGCCCGAGCCGGATGCCATCGACGGTGACGGTTCCCGCCTCGGGCCTCTCTAGCCCGTTGACGCAGCGGATCAGCGTCGACTTGCCGGAGCCGGAGGGGCCGCAGACGACGATCCGCTCGCCGCTGCCGGCCGCGAAGTCGACGGACTTCAACGCCCGGAAATCGCCGAAGAATTTCGACACTCCGTCAAGGCGGATGATCGGCTCCGCGTCGTTCCCCGTCATCTGCCCCGTCCCGTTCCTGCGCGGGGCGAGAAACCCCTCCGCGCGCCAGTTCACGCCAGCATGACTTGCTATGCCCGGGAATTCGAGGGAAGAATTCCGCCCATGACAAAATATGACCAACAGGGAGACGCGCAATGAGATTTCTGAAGGCGTTCGTCGCTGCCATCGGTCTTCTGGCCGCCGCGACCACCACGGCCGGGGCGCAGTCGGCGCTTCAGGACATTCTCGCATCCGGGGTCCTGAAGGTCGGCACGACCGGCGACTGGAACCCGATGTCGATGAAGGATCCGGCGAGCAATTCCTATACCGGATACGATATCGACGTGATGACCGCGCTGGCCGCCGATCTCGGGGTCGAGGTCGAATTCGTGCCGACCGACTGGAAGACGCTGGTGAGCGGGGTGACGGCGGGACAGTATCAGATCACCGGCTCGGCCTCGATCTCGCCCGCGCGCGCGAAGGCGGCGGGCTATTCGCAAAGCTACTTCACGCTCGCTACCGTGCCCCTGATCAACAGGAAGGATGCCGACCGCTTCAAGGACTGGGCCGATCTCGACAAGCCCGGTGTGGTGGTCGCGGCAACCCTCGGCACGACGCAGGAAAAGCAGGTGGTGGAGTTCTTCCCGAACGCCGAACACAAGATCGTCGAGGCCCCGGCGCGCGACTATCAGGAAGTGCTGGCGGGCCGGGCGCAGGCGCATATCACCTCGAATGTCGAGGCGCAGAAACTGGTGGAGCAATATCCCGAACTGATGATCGTGCCGGTTTCGGTGGCGCGGGCACGGACGCCCGTCGCGATGCTCCTGCCGCAGGACGATCAGGTCTGGATCAACTATGTCAACACCTGGATCACGCTGAAGAAGGAAGCCGGCTTTTTCGACGAACTGGGGGCCAGGTGGAAGCTTGGCAACTGAACCGGCGATGATCACGCTCTATACTTGGGCCGAGAGCCTCTACTGCGCCAAGGTGCGGATCGCCCTTCGCCACAAGGGCGTGGCCTTCCGCGAGGTGGAAAAGCCGGAGAACTACCTCGAAATCGTGCCGCAGGGCAGCCTGCCGGGGATGGATCATGACGGGTTCATCCTCGGCGATTCAGAGGCGATCATCGAATATCTGGAGGAGCGGTTCGACGGGCCCGCATTGTTGCCCGAAGGGCTCGAGGCGCGGGCGCGGGCGCGCGAACGCGCGCGTTTTCACGACACCCGGCTGGAACCGGCCCTGCGCGGTCTCTTCCCGCATGTGGCACCTTCGGGCCGCGATCCGGCCGTCATTGCCCGGCAGGGGGCGGAGATCAGCAAGCATCTCGGCCGCTTTGTCGGCCAGTTGGCCAAGGGGGCGGACCTGCCCTTCGGGCTCGGCGATTGCGGCCTGCCGGTGAGCTTCGCCTGGATCGACGCCATCGCGCCGGCCGTGGGTGCCGAGGTCGTCTGGCCCGAGGAGGTCCGCGCCTACCGGGCGCGGGTCGAAGCGGTGCCCGCCGTGGCCGAGGAGATGGCCGCCTACCGGCCGCACATGCAGGACTGGATGGCGCGCAAGCTCGGCTGAGCGCCGCGCCGTCCGTCTGGCGCCCAGGAATTGAGCGATGCGCCCGTCCGTTGGGCGCTTCTCCGGGTTCCAGGCCCCGGCGCCTTGCTGGCGTCGGCGCCCCGGTTGCCTTTCCGCCGCCGCGCGCCGGACAGTGCCCCGAACCATCCCGGGGACGAATGTGCCGGAAGACCTTCGCCAGATCATCCACCAGCGCAGCCACGGCACCGCCGCGGCGGGGTTCATTCAGGTCGACGGGCGGGCCCGGCTGAAGACGTTGCGCCAGGAAGGCTCGGCCAAGGCGATCCTGCCGCATGTCGGCGGCACCGTGCCGGAGGTGGTGTTTCTCAACACGTCCGGCGGGCTCGCCTCGGGCGACCGGCTTTGCTACCGGCTCGACCTCGGCCCCGACGTGCGGGCGGTGGCGACGACGCAGACCGCCGAACGGGCTTACCGCGCGACGGGCGCCCCGGCCGAGGTCGCGGCGGAGTTCCGGATCGGCGCGGGCGGCTGGCTCGACTGGCTGCCGCAGGAGACGATCCTCTTCGACGGCGCAGGGCTGAAGCGGCAGACGCGGATCGAGCTCGGCGCCGGCGCCGGCTGCCTGCTGCTCGAGACCGTCATTCTCGGCCGCGCGGCGATGGGCGAGACGGTGGCGCGGGTGGCGCTGGACGATCTGCGCCACATCGCCCGCGAGGGTCGTCCGGTCTTCGTGGAGCCCTTGAGGCTCGAGGACGCGACGCTGCGCCGGGGCGCGGCGGTTCTCGGCGGCGCGCGGGCCTTCGCCTCGCTCGTCCTCGTCGCCGGGGGGGCGGAGGACCGGCTTGGCCCGGTCCGCGCCGTGGCGGCGGAGCCGGGGGTCGACTGGGCGGCCTCGGCCTTTGCCGGCAAGCTCGTCGTCCGGGCGATGGCGCAGGATGGGTTCCGCCTGCGCCGGCAGGTGGTGCGGCTTCTCGGCGCGCTCCGCGACGGGCCGCTGCCCCGGGTCTGGCAGAACTGACGAGGATGGCATGAACCTGACCCCGCGTGAGAAGGACAAGCTCTTGATCAGCCTCGCCGCGATGGTCGCGCGCGGGCGGCTGGCGCGGGGGGTGAAGCTCAACCACCCCGAAGCGGTGGCGCTCATCACCGATTTCGTCGTCGAGGGCGCACGCGACGGCCGTTCGGTCGCCGACCTGATGGAGGCTGGCGCCCATGTCGTCACCGCCGGGCAATGCATGACGGGCGTGCCCGAGATGATCCACACGATCCAGGCCGAGGCGACCTTTCCCGACGGCACCAAGCTCGTCACCGTCCACCATCCGATCCGATAGGAGATTGCCATGAGACATGCCCTGACCGCCGCCACCGCCGCCCTGCTGACCCCGACGCTCGCCCATGCCCATGCCGGCGATCACGGCGAGGCGGGGATCGGCAGCCTTGTCGCCCATGCCCTTTCGGAACCTGACCACGCGCTGATCCTCGCGGTCGTCGTCGCCGTGCCGCTCGTGGCCTGGGCCGTCGCAAGGCGGCGCGGATGATCCCCGGAGAGGTCATCCCGGCGCCCGGCGAGATCGTGCTGAACGCAGGCGCGGAAGTCACGGTCCTGACCGTCGCCAATACCGGCGACCGGCCGGTGCAGGTCGGCAGCCACTATCATTTCGCCGAGGTCAATCCCGGCCTCGATTTCGACCGCGACGCGGCGCGCGGCCAGCGGCTCGACATTGCCGCCGGCACAGCGATCCGGTTCGAGCCGGGGCAAAGCCGCGAGGTGCGGCTCATCCCCTATGGCGGCGCGCGCCGGGTCTTCGGCTTCAACCGGGCCGTGATGGGCGCGCTCGACAGCGCCTGAGAGGAGACGAGCCATGTTCCAGACAAGGATGCCGGTCGACTATTGGCGAAGCGCGGTCATGTTCGGCGCAATTCTGGCCGAGGCGCAGATGGTGATCGCGATGCGGACGTTGGGCAGTTTCGGGGCATGGAACCTCGGGCCTGCCGAGCATCTGCGCATGGTCGCCGAGAAGGCCGGCGCGGCGAGCGATGCCGGCCATGCGGTTTCCCGTGCGCTCTGGCGCGGTGCAGGGCCCGGCGCCACGACCCTTGCGGCGCTGAAGCCGATCCGCAAGCGCACCCGCAACAACGTCAAGCGCCTGCACCGGCGCGGCCCGACCGGCCGTGGCCCGAAGAAGGATTGAAGAGCCCGCCATGCCCGTCTCGCTCTCCCGCGCCGCCTATGCCGGCATGTTCGGCCCGACGACCGGCGACCGCGTCCGCCTTGGCGATACCGATCTGCTGATCGAGGTCGAACGTGACCTGACCACTTACGGCGAAGAGGTGAAATTCGGCGGCGGCAAGGTGATCCGCGACGGCATGGGTCAGTCGCAACGGACCCGCGCCGAAGGGGCGATGGACACCGTCATCACCAATGCGCTGATCCTCGACTGGACCGGCATCTACAAGGCCGATGTGGGTTTGCGCGACAGCCGGATCGCGAAGATCGGCAAGGCCGGCAATCCCGACACGCAAGCAGGCGTGACCGTGGTGATCGGACCGGGGACCGAGATCATCGCTGGCGAGGGCCGGATCCTGACCGCCGGCGGCTTCGACGCGCATATCCATTTCATCTGCCCCCAGCAGATCGACGACGCGCTGCATTCCGGCATCACCACCATGCTCGGCGGCGGCACCGGACCGGCGCATGGCACGCTTGCCACCACCTGCACGCCCGGCCCCTGGCATATCGGGCGGATGCTGCAGGCGGCGGATGCCTTCCCGATGAACCTGGCCTTCGCCGGCAAGGGCAATGCCTCGCTTCCCGCGGCACTCGAGGAGCAGGTGCGGGCCGGCGCCTGCGCCCTGAAGCTGCACGAGGACTGGGGCACGACGCCCGGCGCCATCGACTGCTGCCTTACCGTCGCCGACGCGATGGACGTTCAGGTGATGATCCACACCGACACGCTGAATGAAAGCGGCTTCGTGGAGAACACGCTTGCCGCCATCAAGGGCCGCACCATCCACGCCTTCCACACCGAGGGCGCGGGCGGCGGGCACGCGCCCGACATCATCAAGGTCGTCTCGAGCCCGAACGTCATCCCCTCCTCGACCAACCCGACGATGCCCTACACGGTGAACACGATCGAAGAGCATCTCGACATGCTGATGGTCTGCCACCACCTCGACCGAAAGGTGCCCGAGGACGTGGCCTTCGCCGAAAGCCGCATCCGGCGCGAGACCATCGCGGCCGAGGACATCCTGCATGACATGGGCGCCTTTTCGATCCTCTCGTCCGACAGCCAGGCGATGGGGCGCGTGGGCGAGGTCATCACCCGGACCTGGCAGACGGCGCACAAGATGAAGGTCCAGCGCGGGCGGCTGGCCGGAGAGACGGGCGCCAACGACAACCTCCGCGCCCGCCGCTACGTCGCGAAATACACGATCAATCCGGCCATCGCGCACGGAATCTCCGCCCATGTCGGATCGGTCGAGGAAGGCAAGCGCGCCGACCTCGTGCTCTGGTCGCCCGCCTTCTTCGGCGCGAAGCCCGAGATGGTGCTTCTGGGCGGCGTGATCGTGGTTGCGCAGATGGGTGATCCCAACGCCTCGATCCCGACGCCACAGCCGGTCTACACGCGGGCCATGTTCGGCGCCTATGGCCGCTCGGTCGAACGCAACGCGGTGATCTTCGTCTCGAAGGCCGCCGATGTCTCGGGGCTGGGTCTGGCGAAGGAGACACTCGCGGTCGAGAATACCCGCGGGATCGGCAAGGCCGACATGCGCCTCAACGACGCGACACCCGCGATCGAGGTCGATCCCGAGAGCTACGAGGTGCGGGCCGACGGCGAGTTGCTGACCTGCGAACCGGCCGCCGAACTGCCGCTCGCCCAGCGTTATTTCCTGTATTGAGGGACCGCGATGACCGCTCTGCCCGTCACCCGCTCGATCCGCCGCAAGGGCACCTTTTCCGCATCGCCCGAGGCGACGATCACCCTCGACTACGAGGCGCGGATGCTGCGGCGGAAGCGGCTCGTCACCGATGACGGCTTCGCGATCTTCGTGGACCTCGCCGAGACCGTGAGCCTCGACGAGGGCGACTGTCTCGCGCTCGAGGACGGCCGGCTTGTCGGCGTCGTCGCGGCGCCCGAAACCGTGCTGGCCGTGACCGGCGACCTGCCGCGCCTCGCCTGGCATATCGGCAACCGCCACACGCCCTGCCAGATCGGCGCCGGCCGGCTCCTGATCCGCGAGGATCATGTGCTGGAGACGATGCTGCGCCGGCTCGGCGCCGGGGTGGAGCGGGCGGTGCTGCCCTTCAGTCCCGAAGGCGGGGCATACGGTCACGGCCGGACGATGGGGCACGACCACGGGCCGGCGCAGGGTCATGGGCATGGGCACAGTCATGGGCACGGGCATGGGCACGGGCCGGTCTGACATGCCCGATCCGACCGCCCTTCTGTCGCTGATCCAGTGGTTGTCGCCGGCCTTTCCGACCGGCGGCTTCGCCTGTTCGCACGGGCTCGAATGGGCGATCTCGGCCGGGCGGGTCGGTTCGGCGCGTGCGCTGGCCGCGTGGCTGGCCGACCTTCTCGACTGCGGCGCGGGCTGGCAGGACGCGGTGCTGCTGTCGCTCGCGCTGCGGGCGGGGGCCGATCACGCCGCGCTCGACGATCTCGCCCGCGCGCTCCAGCCCTCGGCGGAGCGGCTTTCCGAGACGCTCGATCAGGGCAGGGCCTTCGCGGCGACGGTCGCGGCGCTGACCGGGCGCGACCTGCCGCCCCGCGCGCTGCCCGTCGCGGTCGGCGCGGCGGCGCGGCCGCTCGGGCTCGACCCCGCCGAGGTGATCGGCCTTTATCTTCACGCCTTCGCCGGCAACCTCGTCTCGGTCGCGACGCGCTTCGTGCCGCTTGGCCAGACCGAGGGGCAGGCGGTGCTGCACGGGCTGCACCGGCCGATTGCCGACCTTGCCCGGCGGGCGGCCGGGGCGGAGGAAGGCGACCTCGGCGGCGCGGCGCTCGGCGCCGACCTCGCCGCCTTCCGGCACGAGACCATGGACGTAAGGTTATTCCGGACATGAGCGTCAACGGCCCCCTGCGCGTCGGCATCGGCGGGCCGGTCGGCGCCGGCAAGACCAGCCTGACCGAAGCGCTCGCCAGGGCGCTCGCCCCCCGCTGTTCGATGGCGGTGATCACCAACGACATCTACACGCGCGAGGATGCCGACTACCTCGTCCGCGCCCAGGTCCTGCCCGAGGCGCGCATCCGGGGGGTGGAGACCGGCGGCTGCCCGCATACCGCGATCCGCGAGGATGCCTCGATCAACCTCGCCGCCGTCGCGGACCTGCGCGCCGCCTTCCCCGATCTCGACCTGATCCTGATCGAGAGCGGCGGCGACAACCTCGCCGCGACCTTCAGCCCGGAGCTTGCCGACCTCACGATCTATGTCATCGACACCGCCGCCGGACAGGATATCCCGAGGAAACGCGGACCCGGCCTCACGCGGTCCGACCTTCTCGTCGTCAACAAGACCGACCTCGCACCGCATGTCGGCGTCGATCTGGCCCTGCTGGAGAGCGACACGAAGGCGGCACGGGGGGCGCGGCCCTTCGTACTGGCACAGGTGCGGCGCGGGACCGGGATCGCCGAGGTGATCGGCTTTCTCGAGAAAGAGGGCGGCCTGACGCTGCGCTGACCGGCGCGCGGCGGCTCGGGCGCCCGGTTTGCCGGTCCTCGGGGGACGGGACGAATCGACGCCGCGTCCTTCGCCCCGGAAGCCTTGTGTCGCGATGCCGGGATGCCGCCCGAGACAGGCGCTGCACAGAATTCGGGCAGCGGCCGGGTTTCCGCCAATGCTTTGCGCTGCACCGCGGAAAGCGCGGCGGAAACCTCACCGCGGCGTTGCGATCCGAGGGCGCGCGTAAATGATCGGCATGTGCCCAAATCCTGGGCCGAACCGAACGCCGCGCGGGGCGCAATCCTGGCAGATCGACTTCCCCGCGCGACGGCAGCAACAAGGCTGCGGCCCTGTCGTAGCGGCCCCGACGGCATTTGCCCATCCGGCAAATGCGCGCGCGGGCGCCGGGCGCGGACGCTGCGGCGCAGAACAGGGGAACAGGACGAATGATAAGAAAACTCTCGGTGTCCACGCTCTCGACCGTGGCGCTTCTTGCCTTGGCCGGCGGGGCCACCGCGCAGGACTGCCCGATCAAGGTGGGGGTGCTGCACTCCCTCTCCGGCACGATGGCGATCTCGGAGACCACGCTCAAGGACACGATGCTGATGCTCGTGGCCGAACAGAACGCCAAGGGTGGGCTCCTCGGCTGCGAGCTGGAGGCGGTCGTGGTCGACCCGGCCTCCGACTGGCCGCTTTTCGCCGAGAAGGCGCGGGAACTGCTGACGGTGCATGAGGTCGACGTGATCTTCGGCAACTGGACCAGCGTCAGCCGCAAGTCGGTCCTGCCGGTGATCGAGGAGCTGAACGGGCTTCTCTTCTATCCGGTCCAGTACGAGGGCGAGGAATCGTCGAAGAACGTCTTCTATACCGGCGCCGCGCCGAACCAGCAGGCGATCCCGGCGGTGGATTATTTCCTCGAAGAACTGGGCATCGAGAAATTCGCGCTCCTTGGCACCGACTATGTCTACCCGCGCACCACGAACAACATCCTCGAATCCTATCTGAAGCAGAAGGGCATCGCGGCGGAGGATATCTTCGTCAACTACACCCCCTTCGGCCATTCCGACTGGGCGACCATCGTCGCCGACGTGAAGGCGCTGGGCGCAGACGGCAAGCAGGTCGGCGTGATCTCCACCATCAACGGCGACGCCAATATCGGCTTTTACAAGGAACTTGCCGCAGCCGGCGTTTCGGCAGACGACATCCCGGTCGTCGCCTTCTCGGTGGGCGAGGAGGAACTCTCGGGCCTCGACACCTCGAACCTCGTCGGGCATCTCGCGGCCTGGAACTACTTCATGTCCGCCGAGACGCCGGAAAACGCCGCCTTCATCAAGGCCTGGCACACCTATATCGGCGATGAGAAGCGGGTGACGAACGATCCGATGGAGGCGCATTACATCGGCTTCAACATGTGGGTCAACGCGGCGACGGCGGCGGGCACGACCGATGTCGATGCGGTGCGCGCGGCGATGTATGGCCAGACCTTCCCGAACCTGACCGGCGGCACGGCCGAGATGCTGCCCAACCATCACCTGACCAAGCCCGTGCTCATCGGCGAGATCCGCGCCGACGGACAGTTCGACATCATCAGCCAGACCGAGCCGGTGCCGGGCGATGCCTGGACCGACTTCCTGCCGGACTCCGCGGTCCTCACCTCGGACTGGAAGGATCTCGGCTGCGGCATGTACAATACCGAGACCAAGACCTGCGTGCAGATCAAGTCGAACTACTGACGATCCCGGCGGCGCGGGGATCGTCCCCGCGCCGTGCTTGCCCTGACAGGATATCCCGATGCTTCGCGCCGTCCTCCTTGCGCTCTCGGCCCTGCTGTGGCTGCCCGCCGCCGCGGTCGCGCAGGACCTTCAGAGCCTGCTTCAGACCTATCGGGCCGAGATCGAGAAACCCGCGCGCAAGTCGGTGGTCGAGGTGCTGGATGCGCTTGTGGCCTCGGGCCTGCCCGGTGTGCCGCTCTTTCTCGAACGCTGGCAGGACAAGGGCGTTTATCTTCGCGCCTCGGACGGTCTCTTTTATTACGCCGCACCGGAGGGGGAGGGATACTCGCTCTCGGCCATCGGGGATGGAACCCCGGCGGGCACCGCCGCCGCAAGCGACCTGACGGAACTGCGCCCCAATGGCGGGGTGCGCAAGGAAATCTCCGGCGCGCTGGTGGAATTCCAGTTGTCCGATCCCGATATCTCCCGCCGGCAGGCTGCCATCGACGCCATCGCCCGCAGCGGGTCGGCCGATCAGCTTGAACCCTTGCGCGCCTCGATCCCCGGGGAGCCCGACCCGGTCTTGCGCGCGACGAAGGAACGGCTCGCCGATATCCTCGCGGCGCGCTTCGCCGCGACGGCGGAGGGGCGGGTGGCGGCCATCGGCAACCTCGCGGACGACCTCTCGGTCGATGTGCGCGCGGTGCTGAACCAGATCCTCGCCACGACCACGGCCGTCGCCCCGGCGCTGCCCGAGGGCGCGAATATCGCGCGCGAGCTGACGCCCGGTTCCGGGGCGCTGCCCGCCGATGCCGCCTATGCGCGCCTCGTCGCGGCGGGCCTCGCCCCGCCGGTCGTCGGCCGCGACGCGATCAAGGCAGCCCTTGCCGCCCATATCGAGGGCGGCCGGGTCGGGGACGTGGCGGTCGGCGACCTCGACACCGACGCGGCCCGGCTCGCCGTCTATGCCGCATTGGCCGAAGCGGGCGTCGTGCCGCCGACCCTGACGCCGGAAGGACAGGCCGCCGCCCTTGCCGCGCATGTCTTCTACGAGGAATATGTCGAGCCCGATCCCGTCATCACCGATGCCGCGCGGGGTGCCCTGCGCGCCATCGAGACGCGGGTCGGCGCCTATCAGGTCGCCGACATCACCCTCGACGCGCTGTCGCTCGCCTCGATCTACTTCCTCGCCGCCATCGGCCTTGCGATCACCTTCGGGGTGATGGGCGTCATCAACATGGCGCATGGCGAGTTCATCATGATGGGCGCCTATACCGGCTATGTCGTCCAGCAGTTCGTGCCGGACTACACGCTGTCGATCATCCTGGCGCTGCCGGCCGCCTTCGCCGTCACCTTCGCCGCCGGCGTGGCGATGGAGCGGCTGGTGATCCGCCACCTCTACCACCGGCCGCTGGAGACGCTGCTCGCGACCTTCGGCATCTCCATCGGGTTGCAGCAACTGGCCAAGAACGTCTTCGGCACGCAGGCCCGGCCCCTGACCTCGCCCGCCTGGCTCGACGGGGCGCTGAGCTTCAACGACGTCGTCTCGATCAGCCATATCCGCATCGCGATCTTCGTGCTGGCGCTCCTGTTCCTCGGGCTCATCCTCTTCATCCTGAAGCGCACGCGGATCGGGCTCGAGGTGCGGGCGGTCACGCAGAACCCCGGCATGGCGGCCTCGGTCGGGATCAACCCGGACCGGATCAACATGCTGACCTTCGGCCTCGGCTCCGGCATCGCCGGGATCGCCGGGGTGGCGATCGGGCTTTATGCCAAGGTCACGTCGGAGATGGGCGCCGACTACATCGTGCAAAGCTTCATGACCGTCGTCGTCGGCGGGGTCGGAAATGTCTGGGGCACGCTCGCCGGGGCGGCGCTGATCGGGTTCCTGCAAAAGCTCATCGAATGGGGGAACCCGTCGAACACGCTCGCCGCGCAGACCTACATGATCCTCTTCATCATCCTTTTCATCCAGTTCCGGCCGAAGGGCATCGTCGCCCTCAAGGGCCGCGCGGCGGGGGACTGAGCCGATGCGCCGCAGCTTCCTCGCCGCCAATCCCTCGGTCCTGTGGTTCCTTCTCGCGCTCGCACTCGTCACGCTCGGCGTGACGGTGATGGCCGAGGCGGGGATGATCTCCACCTCCTTCGTCAAGACGCTCGGCAAGACGCTCTGCCTTTGCCTCGTCGCGGTGGCGATGGATGTGGTCTGGGGCTATTGCGGGATCCTAAGCCTCGGCCATTTCGCCTTCTTCGGGATCGGCGGATACGCCGTCGGCATGTGGCTGATGTATGCCCGCACGGAGGAGATCGTCGCGGCCTCGCTCGCCGCGCAGGCGCTGCCGCCGACGGTGGGAGAAATCCGCGACGCCATCGGCACCCAGATCTTCGGCGTCGTGGGAGCGTCGGATTTCCCGCTGATCTGGGCCTTCGCCGACCGGCACTGGCTGCAATTCCCGATGATCGTGCTGCTGCCGGGCCTTCTGGCCCTCGTCTTCGGCTGGCTCGCCTTCCGGAGCCGGGTGACGGGCGTCTATCTCTCGATCCTGACGCAGGCGATGACGCTGGCGCTGTCGCTCTACCTCTTCCAGAACGACAGCGGGCTTCGGGGCAACAACGGCCTCTCCGGGTTGCAGAACATCCCGGGCCTCGGGGGCGTCGGGCAGGACCGGATCTCGATCTGGTTCTTCTGGGGCTCCGCGGCGGCCCTCGCCGCGGGCTATGTCTTCTTCGCCTGGATCGTCTCGGGCAAGATGGGCAGCGTCATCCGCGCGATCCGCGACGACGAGGCGCGGGTGCGCTTTCTCGGCTACCATGTGGAGAGCTTCAAGCTTTTCGTCTTCACCGTGACCGCGATGGTCGCGGGCGTCGCGGGCGCGCTCTACTACCCGCAGGCGGGGATCATCAACCCGGCCGAAATCGCGCCCATCGCCTCGATCTACCTCGCCGTCTGGGTCGCCATCGGCGGGCGCGGGCGGCTTTACGGCGCGGTGATCGGGGCGGCCTTCGTCTCGCTCCTGTCGTCGTGGTTCACCGGCGGCGGGGCGCCCTCGGTGCCGCTCGGGGTCTACACGATCCACTGGACCGACTGGTGGCTGGTGCTGCTGGGCCTGTCCTTCGTCGCCGTCACGCTCTTCTTCCCGAAGGGCATCGGCGGCATCTTCGACCTTGTCGCGCCGCGCCCCGTGCCCGACCGGCAGGGCGATTACGGCCCCGATGACGGCGCCTGGCGGCGCGAGGAGGGCGAGCCATGACGACACTTCTCGAGGTTTCGGGCGTTTCGGTCAGCTTCGACGGCTTCCGCGCCATCAACAACCTGTCGCTGACCATCGGCGAGCCGGAACTGCGCGCGGTGATCGGGCCGAACGGGGCGGGGAAAACCACCTTCATGGACATCGTCACCGGCAAGACAAGACCTGACGCGGGCCATGTCCTGTGGGGCGAGCACAGCACCTCGCTCGTCGGCAAGAGCGAAAGCGCCATCGCCCGGCTTGGCATCGGCCGCAAGTTCCAGCGCCCCACGGTGTTCGAGGCGCAGACGGTGCGCGAGAACCTGGCGCTGGCGCTTCGGAACCGGCGCGGGCCGTTTGATGTGCTTTTTTCCCGCAAGACCGGGCAGGGCATCGCGCGGGTCGAGGAGATCGCGGTGGAGATCGGCCTCGGCGACAGCCTGCCGCGCGTCGCGGGCGAGCTCAGCCACGGCCAGAAGCAGTGGCTCGAGATCGGCATGCTTCTCGCGCAGGACCCGCGGCTTCTGCTAGTCGACGAACCCGCCGCCGGGATGACGCCGGCAGAGCGCGCGCATACGACCGCGCTTCTGAAACGCGCGGCCGAGACCCGGGCGGTGATCGTCGTGGAGCACGACATGGAGTTCGTCCGCCGCCTCGATTGCCGGGTCACGGTCCTCCACGAAGGGTCGGTCCTCGCCGAGGGCAGCCTCGACCATGTCACGCAAAACCAGGACGTCATCGACGTCTATCTCGGACGGTAGGCCATGCTGGAGATCAGGGGACTGACGCTGAAATACGGCCAGAGCGAGATCCTGCGCGGGATCGACCTCAGCGCGCGGGCGGGCGAGGTGACGGTGGTGATGGGCACCAACGGCGTGGGCAAGACGAGCCTCCTGAAGGCCATCGCCGGCCGGCACCCCTACGCGAGGGGCACGATCACGCTCGACGGAAGGCCGCTCGGCCATGTTTCCGCCCATGCCGCCGCACGGGCGGGGATCGCCTATGTGCCGCAGGGGCGGGAGATCTTTCCGCTCCTGACCGTGGCCGAGAACCTCGAATGCGGCTTCGCCTGCCTGCCGCGCGCCGAGCGTCGGGTGCCCGGGCGCATCTTCGAGCTTTTCCCGGTGCTGCACGAGATGCGCCACCGCCGGGGCGGCGACCTCTCGGGCGGGCAACAGCAACAGCTCGCCATCGCCCGGGCGCTGATCCTGCGGCCGAAGCTCCTCCTCCTCGACGAGCCGACCGAGGGCATCCAGCCCAACATCATCCAGCAGATCGGCCGTGTCATCGCCCGGCTGCGCGAAGAGGGCGGCATGGCGATCCTGCTGGTGGAGCAGTATTTCGATTTCGCCTATGACCTCGCCGACGAATTCTTCGCGATGCAGCCCGGCCGCGTCGCGCTCAACGTCCGCAAGGCCGAGGCGCGGCGCGAGGAGCTTCTCGGCCACGTGTCGATCTGACCCGGCCGCGCCCCCGGCATTCTGATTGACGTACCTCAGAAACCTGCCCTACCGTGAGTCAGGAGATCACGCATGGGCAAGCCGACCGTCCACGACATCGCCAAGGAAGCCGGCGTCAGCCTTGCCACGGTGGACCGGGTCCTGAACGCGCGGCCGGGGGTCCGCGACAAGACGGTGGAGCGGGTGCAGGCCGCCGTGCAGCGGCTCGGCTACGTGCGCGACACTTTCGCGGCGAACCTCGCCCGCCAGCGCCAGTACCGCTTCGCCTTCGTGCTGCCCGAGGGCGAAAGCCAGTTCGTCGGCACGCTGAAGGCGGCGCTTGTCGAGGCGACCGAGGCGCAGATGGCGGAGCGGGTCTCGGTCCGGGTGGTGCCGGTGCCCGCGTCCGATCCGCATTCGGTAGTGCGGGCGCTCAACGCCCTTCCGGTGCCGTTGCTCGACGGGGTCGCGATCATGACGCCCGAGACGCCGCAGGTCCGCGACGCGGTGGCGCGGCTCAAGGCGGCGGGGGTGCCGGTGGTGGCGCTCGTCTCCGACCTGCCGAATTCGGGCCGCGACCATTTCGTCGGCATCAACAACATCTCCGCCGGCAGCACCGCCGGCGTGCTCATGGGCCGCTTCATCGGCGCAGCCCATGGCAAGGTGCTGGTCGTCACCAACTCCATGCTCGCCCGCGACAGTATCGAGCGGCGCCTCGGCTTCGACTCGGTGATGGCGGCATCCTTCCCCGGCCTGACGGTGCTGCCCTCGATCGAATCGCGCGACGACCCCGAGCGGATGGTCGCGGTCATCCGCCATGCCGTCGCCGCCCATCCCGACCTCGCCGGGGTCTATTCGATGGGGTCGGGCAATCGCGGCCTCCTGCAGGCCCTGCGCGAGACCGGCCGGATCCGGGATCTGACCGTCATCGCCCACGAGCTCACGCCCCTGACCCGGCAGGCGCTGCTGGACGGAGAGATCGACGCGGTGATCACCCAGAATGTCGGTCACCTCGTCCGCAGCGCCCTGCGGGTCCTGCGCGCAAAATGCGACGGTGTCGGTATCTTCGAGGCGCAGGAACGCATCCGCATCGACATCGTCATCCGCGAAAACCTGCCCTGACCCACGGGGCGACCGAGGGAGGAATGCCATGAGGACGATCAAGGGACCGGCGCTGTTTCTGGCGCAGTTCGCCGGGGACGCGGCGCCGTTCAACGACTGGAAATCGATCACCGGATGGGCCGCCGATTGCGGCTATGCCGGCGTGCAGGTGCCAAGCTGGGACGCGCGGCTCTTCGACCTCGCCACCGCCGCGTCGTCGAAGGACTACTGCGACACGTTCAAGGGCGTGGCGGCCGAGAACGGCGTCGTGGTGACGGAGCTTTCGACCCATCTTCAAGGCCAGCTCGTCGCCGTCCATCCCGCCTATGACGCGGCCTTCGACGGCTTCGCGGCGCCCGGGATGCGGGGCAATCCCAGGGCCCGGCAGGACTGGGCGGTGGAGCAGGTGAGGATGGCGCTGACCGCGAGCCGCAATCTCGGGATCACGGCCCATGCCACCTTCTCCGGCGCGCTCGCCTGGCCCTATGTCTATCCCTGGCCGCAGCGCCCGGCGGGGCTGGTGGAGGCCGCGTTCGACGAGTTGGCGAAGCGCTGGCGGCCGATCCTCGACCATGCCGGCGAGATGGGCGTGGATGTCTGCTACGAGATCCATCCCGGCGAGGATCTGCATGACGGCGTGACCTATGAGATGTTCCTCGACCGCGTCGGCAACCATGCCCGCGCGAAGATGCTCTACGACCCCTCGCACTACGTGCTTCAGGCGCTGGATTACCTTGACAACATAGACATCTACCACGAACGCATCGGCATGTTCCACGTCAAGGATGCGGAGTTCAATCCGACCGGGCGGCAGGGGGTCTATGGCGGCTACCAATCGTGGATCGACCGCGCCGGGCGGTTTCGGTCGCTCGGTGACGGGCATGTCGATTTCAGCGCGGTCTTCTCGAAGCTCACCCAATACGATTTCGATGGCTGGGCCGTGGTCGAATGGGAATGCGCGATGAAGCACCCCGAGGATGGCGCGCGGGAGGGCGCGGCCTTCGTGCGCGACCACATCATCCGCGTGACCGAGCGCGCCTTCGACGATTTCGCGGAGAGCGGCGCGGATGACGCGGCGAACCGGCGGATGCTCGGGATCGGAGGCTGAGATGGCGATCGAGGGAAAATCGGACGGCCGCCGCATCCGGCTCGGCATGGTCGGCGGCGGGCGCGACGCCTTCATCGGCGCGGTGCACCGGATCGCCGCGCGGCTCGACGATCAGTATGAGCTGGTCGCAGGCTGCTTCAGCTCGACCGCAGAGAAATCCCGCGCCTCGGGCGCCGATCTCGGGCTCGCGCCCGACCGGGTCTATGACGATTTCGGGGCGATGGCGAAACGCGAGGCGCGGTTGAAGGAGGGGGTCGAGGCGGTGGCCATCGTCACGCCGAACCATGTTCACTACGCCGCCGCAAAGCCGTTCCTGCAACGCGGCATTCATGTCATTTGCGACAAGCCGCTGACCGCGACGCTGGCGGAGGCGAAGAAGCTCGCGGCCCTCGCGGACAGGTCCGGGGCGCTTTTCGTGCTGACCCACAACTACACCGGCTACCCGATGGTCCGGCAGGCGCGCGAAATGGTGGCGGAAGGCGCCCTGGGCGAGATCCGTGTGGTGCAGGTCGAATATCCGCAGGACTGGCTCACCGAGGCGACGGAGGCGACCGGCCAGAAGCAGGCGGCGTGGCGCACCGATCCGGCACAGTCCGGGGCAGGGGGCTCTGTCGGCGATATCGGCACACACGCGTTCAACCTCGCGAGTTTCGTGACCGGGCTGACGCTGGAGGCGGTCGCCGCCGATCTCCACCGTTTCGTCGAGGGCCGGCGGCTCGACGACAACGCCCATGTGATGCTGCGCTTCGCCGGCGGCGCGAAGGGCATGCTCTGGTCGAGCCAGGTGGCGCCCGGAAACGAGAACGCGCTGCGGCTTCGGGTCTATGGCCGCAAGGGCGGGCTGGAATGGGCGCAGGAGGAGCCGAACACGCTCTGGCATTCGCCCTTCGGCGAGCCCCGGCGGCGGCTCACCCGGGGCGGTGCCGGCACCGGTGCCGCCGCGGCGCGGATGAGCCGGATTCCGCCCGGTCATCCCGAGGGCTATCTCGAAGGGTTCGCCAATATCTATGCCGAGGCGGCACGGGCGATTCGCGCCCGCCGGGCCGGAGAGGCGACCCCGGCGGAGGTGGTCTTTCCCACGGTCCGCGACGGGCTGGTCGGCGTCGCCTTCGTCGATGCCTGCGTCCGTTCCTCCGCCCGCAATGCCGCCTGGGTCCGGCTCGCCCTGTGAATTCAACGCCTTGCCGGGGGCGGCCGCGCCGACTTGGCCATGCTGGCGGCAATCAGGGGGCGGTTTCGGCCGGATCTCTGAGGTACGCGCCTCAACTATTGTCTTTACTTGAGGTACGCACCTCAAATACCGTGTTCCACATGTCCGGACCGGAGCGGCGGAAGGGAGTCCGCGGGTCGGGAATGCCATAGGGAGGAATGGACCAATGAAGACCAAGGGACTCTTGGCGGCCACGACCGTGGTCGCGATGTCGGGCTTCGCGGTGACCGGTGCGCAGGCGGAAGACCTGACCCTGTGCTGGGCGGCCTGGGACCCGGCCAATGCGCTCGTCGAGCTTTCCAAGGAATACGAGGCGAAGTCCGGCAACACCATGCATTTCGAGTTCGTGCCCTGGCCGAACTTCGCCGACCGGATGCTGAACGAGCTGAATTCCGGCGGCAAGCTCTGCGACCTTCTCATCGGCGACAGCCAGTGGATCGGCGGCGGCGCGGAGAACGGCCACTACGTCAGGCTCAACGATTTCTTCGATGCCGAAGGCATCAGCATGGACGATTTCGCGCCCGCGACCGTCTATGCCTATTCGACCTGGCCGAAGGGCACGCCGAACTACTACGCGCTGCCGGCGATGGGCGATGCGAACGGCTGGTTCTACCGCCGCGACTGGTTCGAGAACCCCGAGATCATGGCCGCCTACAAGGAGGCCACCGGACAGGACCTGCGCGAGCCCGAGACCCAGAAGGAGCTGCTGCAGATCGCCCAGTTCTTCCAGGGCCGCGAGATCGACGGACAGACCCGCTACGGCGCCGCGATCTTCACCGAACGCGGGTCCGAAGGCATCACGATGGGCGCGACCGGCGCGCTCTATACTTTCGGGTTCAAATACGAAAACACCCCCGGAAGCTATGATATGGCTGGCGCTGTGAACTCGCCGGAAGCCGTGGAAGGCCTTGAATTCTACAAGGAATTCTACAAGACTGCGACGCCTCCCGGTTATACCGACAGTTACATGGAGCAGGGACTCGACGCCTTCAAGTCGGGACAGGTGGCGATGGCGATGAACTGGTTCGCCTTCTTCCCCGGCCTCTATGCCGACCCCGATACCGGCGGCGACAAGATCGGCTTCTTCCCCAATCCGGGCCAGAATGTCGAGGCCTCGACCTTGGGCGGGCAGGGGATCTCGGTCGTCAGCTATTCCGATCACAAGGAGGCGGCGCTCGACTACATCAAGTGGTTCGCCCAACCGGAGGTGCAGGCGAAATGGTGGGCGCTCGGCGGCTATTCCTGCCATAATTCGGTGCTGAACGATCCCGGTTTCAAGGACAGCCAGCCCTTCGCGGCCGACTTCCTGAGTGCGATGGGCCATGTCCAGGACTTCTGGCAGGAACCGGCCTATGCCGAACTGCTGCTTGCCATGCAGAAGCGGCTGCATGACTACGTCGTCGCCGATCAGGGCACCGCGCAGGAGGCGCTCGACCTCCTCATCGAGGACTGGACCGAAACCTTCGAGGACGAAGGCAAGCTCTGATCTCGCTCTGGCCCGCCCCTCGCCGGGCGGGCCGCTGAACCCCGCGGGGGCCGGGTCCCGGCCCGCCCCCCGCGCATTCGCCACGCCGTCGCGGGGAACCCCATGTCCGACACTCCGATAGAGCGCGTCGCCAAGGCCACGCCGCCCACCGTCGCGCGGCGGATCCGGGGTCTCTCCGACCGGACCATCGCCTGGCTCTTCGTGGCGCCGACGATCTTTCTCCTGCTTGCGATCAACATCTTTCCGCTGATCTGGACGGTGAACCTCAGCTTCACCAATTTCCGCGCCAACCGGCCGAACAAGGAGGTCGAATATGTCGGCCTGCAGAATTACGAACGCATCCTGACCGACGGCGATATCTGGCTGACGATGCAGGCCACGGCGCATTTCCTCTTCTGGACGCTCTTCTTCCAGGTGCTGATCGGCTTCACGCTCGCCTGGCTCATCAACCGGAAATTCCGCGGCAACGACCTCTGGACCACGATCATCGTGCTGCCGATGATGCTGTCGCCGGCCGTCGTCGGCAATTTCTGGACCTTCCTCTATCAGCCGCAGATCGGTCTCTTCAATTACGTGGTGGAGTTCTTCACCGGCATCCCGGCCTCGTCCTTCCAGATGATCGGCGACGTGGCGCTGGCGCCCTGGTCCATCGTCATCGTCGATACCTGGATGTGGACGCCCTTCGTGATGCTGATCTGCCTTGCGGGCCTCAGGTCGATCCCCGACTACATCTACGAGGCCGCCGCCATCGACCGCGCCTCGAAATGGCGGCAGTTCTGGACCATCACCATCCCGATGGTGCTGCCGTTCCTGATGCTCGCGGTCCTTTTCCGCGGCATCGAGAATTTCAAGATGTTCGACCTCGTCGTGCAACTGACCGGCGGCGGGCCGGGATCGGTGACCGAGCTTACCTCGATCAACCTCAAGCGCGAGGCGTTCGAGAAGTGGCGCACCGGCTACGCCTCGGCCTATGCGATCATCCTCTTCGTCACGGTCTTCGGCCTCGCCTCGATCTACGTGAAGGCGCTGAACAAGGTGAAAGAGAGATGAGAGACATGGTCCGGCACGTTCAGCGCAGAAGCGACAAGGGCAGCGCCCGACCCGAGGGTGGGCGAGAAGCGCCCGCCCCGGGGGGCGGGTCGGGCGCTGCCCGGCGTGCCGCCGGGCGGGACAGACGGTCAGGATGCACCGAAAAGGGATACCGGAGATGAGCGGCTATTCGATCACCGAACCCTCGCTCCGGCAGAAATGGGTCGCCGGCACGCTCGTCGTCGCCTATGCGCTGATCACGATCCTGCCGCTGATCTGGATCCTGACGACCGGCTTCAAGAGCCCGACCGACGCGATCTCCTATCCGCCGAAGGTGATCTTCGAGCCCTCGCTCGAAGGCTATGTGAACCTCTTCACCACCCGCACCCGCGTCTCGCCCGAGGCGCTCGCCGCCCTGCCCCCGCCCGCGACCTGGTACGAGGAGATCGTCCGCAACCGCGACATGGTGATCGCCGGGCCGAGCCGCTATGGCGAACGCTTCCTCAACTCGATCATCATCGGCTTCGGCTCGACCTTCCTCTCGATCTTCCTCGGCACGCTGGCGGCCTATGCGTTCTCGCGCTTCAAGGTGCCGCTGAAGGACGATCTTCTTTTCTTCATCCTCTCGACCCGGATGATGCCGCCCATCGCCGTCGCGATCCCGATCTTCCTGATGTTCCGCACACTGGGGCTGTCGGACACCCATCTGGGCATGATCCTCCTCTACACGGCGGTGAACATCTCGCTCGCGGTCTGGCTGCTGAAGGGCTTCATCGACGAGATCCCGCGCGAATACGAGGAGGCGGCGCTGATCGACGGCTACACGCGGTTCCAGGCCTTCCGGAAGGTCGTGCTGCCGCAGGCGGCGACCGGCATCGCCTCCACCGCGATCTTCTGCCTGATCTTCGCCTGGAACGAATACGCCTTCGCGGTTCTTCTCACCTCCGGCACCGCGCAGACCGCGCCGCCCTTCATCCCGACGATCATCGGCGTCGGCGGTCAGGACTGGCCCGCCGTCGCGGCGGGGGCGACGCTCTTCCTCCTGCCGGTGATGATCTTCACAATCCTGCTCAGGAAGCACCTCCTGCGCGGCATCACCTTCGGAGCGGTTCGGAAATGACCCGGTTCATCAACGGCCTTCTCCACCTCCGCCGCGGGCCCTGGGAACTTGTCGCCTCGCTTCTCATCGCGCTCGGCGTGGCGATGCTGATGCAGCCCTATCTGCTCTGGCTCTACACCTGGTCCTTCGTCGTGACGCTGGTCGGCACCGTCATGTTCATCGTCGTCAGCCATTTCCCGGAGTGAGCATGGCCGAGATCGTCATCAACAACCTGCGCAAGGAATTCGGCAGCTTCACCGCCGTCCGGTCCTCGTCCTTCAAGATCGAGGATGGCGAGTTCTTCATGCTCCTCGGCCCCTCGGGCTGCGGCAAGACGACGACGCTGCGGATGATCGCCGGGCTGGAACTGCCGACGAGCGGCGAGATCTACATCGACGGCGAGGAGGTGAGCCGGAAGCCCGCATCGGAGCGCGACATCGCCTTCGTCTTCCAGATGTTCGCGCTTTATCCGCACATGAACGTGCGCAAGAACATCTCCTATCCGCTGGTCAGCCAGGGCATGGCGCGCGCGGCGGTGCGCGCGAAGGTGGCCGAGGTCGCGAGGATCCTCGGGATCGAGGATATCCTCGACCGGCCGGTGGGCGGGCTTTCGGGCGGCGACCGCCAGCGCGTGGCCTTGGGTCGCGCCATCGTCCGCGACCCGAAGGCCTTCATGATGGACGAACCCCTGGGCGCGCTCGACGCCGAGTTCCGCGAGCACATGGCCGAGGAGCTGCGCGCGCTGCACGACCGGATGGGGGCGACGACGGTCTATGTCACCCATGACCAGCTCGAGGCGATGCAGATGGGCGACAAGATCGTCGTGATGAACCACGGGGTGATCGAACAGTTCGGCACCCCGCAGGACATCTACGACAAGCCCGCGACGATGTTCGTGGCCGACTTCATCGGCTCGCCCTCGATGAATTTCCTGCGCTTTCACGGCGCGGTGGAGCAGGGCGCGACCTCGGTGACGCTGCACCATCAGGCGCTGCCGATGCCCGAGGCGCGCGAACCCTTCGACGGCGATCTGGTCTACGGGGTCCGCCCCGAACATCTGCGCCTTTCGGACGCCGCGCCCTATCGCGGAAGGGTTCTGGCGGCCGAATATCTCGGCACGACCCAGATCGTCACGCTCGCCACGCCGAACGGAGAGCTGAAGGCGCGCATCGCCTCCGATCAGCCGGCGCGGCCGGGCGAGACCGTCGGTCTCGACTTCAACGGCGCGACGGTGACGCTCTTCGACAACCAGAGCGGCCGGGCGCTCCGCTCCGACCTCAACGAGGGGGTGCTGGCGCATGGCTGAGGTGGCCCTCCACGGCGTCTCGAAACGCTTCGGCCGCGAGGTCGCGGTCGACGATGTGACCATGACCATTCCCGACGGCGCCTTCGTGGTGCTTCTGGGCCCGACCGGCGCCGGCAAGACCACGACCCTGCGCCTCATCTCGGGGCTGGAACGGCCTGACAAGGGGGAGATCCTCATCGACGGTCGCCCGGTCGTGGACGAGACGCCGGCGCAGCGCAACGTGGCGATGGTCTTCCAGCAATACTCGCTCTACCCGCACATGACGGTGCGCGAGAACCTCGCCTTTCCCTTGCGCTCGCCGATCCTGAGGACGCCCGAGGGGGAGATCGCCCGCAAGGTCGCCGAGGTGGCCGAGGTGCTGCGCATCAGCCACAAGCTCGACAACCGCGCGACGGCGCTTTCGGGCGGCGAGATGCAGCGCGTCTCGATCGGAAGGGCGCTGGTCCGCGATCCGGCGATACATCTCATGGACGAACCCTTGAGCTCGCTCGACGCCAAGCTTCGCGCCGATCTCAGGATCGAGCTGAAGCGCATCCAGGCCGACCTCGGCGCCACGCTTCTCTACGTCACCCACGACCAGATCGAGGCGATGACGATGGCGACCCATGTGGGTGTGCTCGACCACGGGCGGCTGGTGCAGTTCGGCTCTCCGCGCGAGATCTACGAAGACCCGGTCAGCCTCTATGTCGCGGGCCGCCTCGGCCTGCCGCGCATCAACGCGCTGCCGGCCGGGCTCTTCCCCGGCGCGCCGTCGGGGGCCGCGACCATCGGGCTGCGCCCCGAACATATCGCGCAAGGCGAGGGCCGGCCGTCGCAGGTGATCCGGGTCGAGCATCTCGGCGACCAGACCCGGCTGCATCTGAAGCTCGACGGCCACGACATCGTCACGCTGACCGATGCCCATAGCGGGATCGAGCCCGGCGACAGTGTCGCCATCGCGCCGCGCAACCCGCTCTTTTTCGCTGCAAACGGCGCCCGCATCGCCTGAGGAGACGTGCCATGAAGCAATTCATCAATACCAAGGAAACGCTGGTCACCGAAGCCATCGACGGCACGCTCCGGACGGCGGGGGGGCGGCTCGCGCGGCTCGACGGCTATCCGCATGTCAAGGTGGTGGTGCGCGCCGACTGGGACAAGTCGAAGGTCGCGCTGGTCTCGGGCGGCGGCTCGGGGCACGAGCCGTCCCATGCCGGCTTCGTCGGCCAGGGGATGCTGACGGCGGCGGTCTGCGGCGACGTCTTCGCCTCGCCCTCGGTCGACGCGGTCCTCGCCGGCATCCTCGCGGTGACGGGCAGGGCGGGGTGCCTCCTGATCGTCAAGAACTACACCGGCGACCGGCTGAATTTCGGGCTTGCGGCCGAACGGGCGCGTGCCTTCGGGCTCAAGGTCAACATGGTGATCGTCGATGATGACGTGGCCTTGCCCGACCTGCCACAGGCGCGCGGCGTGGCCGGCACGCTCTTCGTCCACAAGATCGCCGGTGCCCTCGCCGATCAGGGCGCCGATCTCGACGCGGTCACGCAGGCCGCGGAGCGGGTGATCGCCGGCGTCGTCTCCATCGGCATGTCGCTCGATACCTGCACGGTGCCCGGTTCGCCCAAGGAAGACCGGATCGAACCCGGCAAGGCCGAGCTCGGGCTTGGCATCCACGGCGAGGCGGGGATCGAGCAGGTCGATTTCCGCTCCGCCCGCGAGGCGATGGAGATGGTCGTCGACCGCCTCGCGCCGAATATCGCGCCCGGGCCCCATGCGGCGCTTCTGAACAATCTCGGTGGCGCGACGCCCCTCGAGATGGCGGTGCTGGCCGAGGAACTGGTGACGTCGCGCATCGGCGCGCAGATCCGCTGGCTCGTCGGGCCGGCGCCTCTGATGACCTCGCTCGACATGCAGGGCTTTTCGGTCTCGCTCCTGCCCGTGGGCAAGGCGGACGAGGCGGCCTTGTCCGCGCCCGTCGCGCCCTGGGCCTGGCCGGGCTGCCTCGCCGTCGGGCCGGTCGCGGTGCTGCCCTTGCCGGACGGGCTGACGCCGATCCAGCCGATGCCCTCGAAGCACGATGCGACGCGGGCTTTCATCGAACGCTGCTGCCGTATCCTCATTGCGGCCGAGGCGGATCTGAATGCGCTCGACGCGAAATCCGGCGACGGCGATACCGGCAGTACGCTCGCCACCGCGTCCCGCGCGCTCATCGACGCGCTCGACCGGCTGCCGCTCGCCGATCTCACCCAGCTTTACCGCGCCATCGGGCAGGAGCTCAGCCAGACGATGGGCGGCTCCTCGGGGGTGCTGCTCGCGATCTTCTTCGCCGCTGCGGGCGACGCCTCGGCGAGCGGCGAGGACGCGCTCGGCGCGCTCAAATCCGGCCTCGACCGGGTGCAGCAGGTCGGCGGCGCGCGGCCGGGCGACCGGACGATGATCGACGCGCTCGTCCCGGCGTTGGAGGCGCTTTCGGGCGGGCTGCCGGCGGCGGCGAAGGCGGCGCGCGCGGGCGCCGAGCTGACCGCGACGATCACCCGGGCCAAGGCGGGGCGGGCGAGCTATATCGCCGCATCGAAGCTCGCCGGGCACAACGATCCGGGCGCCGAGGCGGTGGCGCGGCTTTTCGAGAAGCTCGCGGCGGGCTGAAGCTCAGCCGGGCCGCACGCGCGGCTCCGGCCGTCCCGCGACGCCGGGATCGGCGACGAAGGTCTGCCCGGCCAGCGGGTCGGCGCGAAGCGCCTCCGCGTCCAGCCCCTGCCGCGCCGTCGTGAGGTAGAGCCGGTCGAGCTTCTCACCACCGAAGGCCGGGCAGGTGACGAGGCGCGCAGGCACCGCGATCGCCCGGTCGAAGCGCCCGTCCGGCGCATAGCGGGCGACCCGTCCCGCGCCCCATTGCGCGTTCCAGAGAAAGCCTTCGCCGTCCACGACCGCGCCGTCCGGGTGAAGCCCTTCGGGTTCCAGGTCGACGAAGACCTCCGCCCCGCCCGTCGGCCAGCCTTCGGTATCGAGCGCCTGCACCATGATCCGCTGCGTCGCGGTATCGGCGAAATAGGCGCGCCGCCCGTCGGGGGCGAACGCGATCGCGTTGGGGATGGTGATGCCACGATAAAGCGCTTCGATCCTGCCGCCGAAGTAGCGGTAGATGGCACCCGCCCCGGCTTCCGCCCGCTTGCCCATCGTGCCGATCCAGAACCCGCCGAAGGGATCGGCGCGGCCGTCGTTCGAGCGTGTCGCGGGATTGTCCGCCTCCAGGGGCGCCAGCAACGCCCGCGCGCCGGTCTCCGGCGAAAACCGGAAAAGTCCGGTCTCGGAGGCGATCACGAGCGTGTCGCGGTCGATCCAGCCGGCGGCCGAGGCGCATTCGTCAAGGACCCATTGGCGCGGGCCGGTCTCGTCAACGCTGAAAAGCCTCTGCCCGAGGATGTCGAACCAGAAAAGCTGGCCGCGTTCGGGATGCCAGAAGGCGCCTTCGCCGAGGGCGCAGGGCCGGGGGTCGAAGAGCGCAGCCGTCACGGCGCGAACACCGTGTCGTAGGCGGCGACGATGCGGGCGGCCTTCGCGGCGACCTCCGCCGCGCCGTCGCCCGGGCGGAAGATCGCGGTGCCGATGCCGAACCCCGTCGCCCCCGCCGCCCGCCACTCGGCCAGGTTCGCGGCACTCACGCCGCCGACGGCGAGCACGTCCGTCTCCGCCGGCAGCACCGCGCGGACCGCCCTGAGGCCGGTCGGCCCGACAAGCTCGGCGGGAAAGATCTTCAGCCCGTCGGCCCCGGCGCGCAGCGCCGCGAAGCATTCCGTCGGCGTCATCACCCCGGGATAGGACAGGAGGCCGAGCGTCTTCGCCGCCGCGATGACGTCGGGGTTGCAGTCGGGCGAGACGATGAGCGCGCCGCCCGCATCCTTCACCCGGCCGACATCCTCGGGCGAAAGCACCGTGCCAGCGCCGATCAGCGCCGCGTCGCCGAACCGGCGGGCCACGCGCTCGATGCTGACGAAGGGCGCGGGCGAATTGAGCGGCACCTCGATCTTCGCGATCCCGGCCGCGATCAGGGCTTCGGTGACGGCCTCGCACTCTTCGGGGCGGATGCCGCGCAGGATCGCGACGATGTTTCGCCCGCTCATGGCCAGCCCTTCCTTGCAAGGAGCGCCCGCGCGGCGCGCAGGCCGGCGAGCGTGATTTCGGTGGCATCGGCCTCGCGCACCGCAGCCCCCTGCGCCGCGAGGGCTTCGGCGTAGTGGCCGGCCAGCCGACCCTCGCCGATCAGCACGATCTCCTGGCCAAGCCAGTAGGGCCGGCTCGCCGCAAGATCGAGCCCGATGAGAAGCCCCGAGAGCCGCGCCCGCGCCACATCCGGCGCAAGGCCGGAGAGCAGCGCCTCGGCCCGGAGTCCGAAGAGCCGCGCGGCGATCTTCTGGGGCGATCCGATGGCGTCGTCCACCGCCTCGGCGAAGCCCGCGGCGTTCCAGCCGGTGGCCCCGACCGAATGGCGCAGAACCGACTGGCCGCTGAGCAGCGCGAACAACTCGCCCGTCATGCAGGTCTGGAAGCCGACGACCTCGTCGGCGCTGATCTGCGCCCATTTGGTATGGGTGCCGGGCAGGCAGGCGATGCCGTCGAAGCCCGGGGCGGCGGCGAGGAGGCCGGCGATCTGCGTCTCCTCGCCGCGCATCACGTCGGCGGGTCTGGCCTGGCTGAGGCCGGGGACGATGGCGACGGCAAGGCGCGGGTCGATGCCGTCGAACGTCAGCATCTCCGGCCCGAGAGGGGTGCAAGGCACCGGCCGGTAAGGCGCCTCGCGCCAGCCCTGCCGGGCGCCGGCCATGCCCGAGATCACCACCGGAATCGTCGCAGGCCCGGCAAGCCAGGGCGAGACGAGGCCCAGAAGGGCCGGCTCGAACGCCTCGGGGGCGAGCCGCGCCATGCCATCGTCCGATCGCGCCCCGGCAAGCGGGGTGCCGTCCGGCGCCATCGCCCAGACGCGGAGCCTGCTGGTGCCCCAGTCGGCGGCGATCCAGTCGGGGCGGGGCATCGCTTCGCTCACCCGCGCAGATCCTCGGGCAGGAGCGCCCCCGGCAGGTTCTGGTACGAGACCGGGCGCAGGAACCGCCGGATCGGCAGCGTGCCGACCGATGTCGCGCCGAAATTGGTCGAGGCGGGGTAGGGGCCGCCATGCACCATCGCGTCACGGACCTCGACCCCGGTCGGGAAGCCGTGGGCGGGCACCCGCCCCGCCTTGCGTTCAAGGATCGGCATCAACCGCTGCCCGAGCGCCGTGTCGCCCGCGTCGAGGTGAAGCGTGCAGGTCAGCTGGCCCCGAAGGCTGCGGGCGACGGCCTCCATCTCGGCCGCGTCCGCGACGCGCACGATGAGGCCGGGGGGGCCGAAGACCTCTGCGCCGAGCGCGTGGTTGGCGAGCCACTCGCGACCCGTCGTCGCGAAGAGATAGGGGGTGGCATCGCGACGGTCGCACATCGAGGCCAGCACCTCCCGCACGCCCCTCGTTCCGGCCACCCGGTCGCGACCGGCACGGTAGGCGACGGCAATGCCGCCGGTCGGCATGACCTGCGCGCCGACCGGTTTCAGCGCCTCGGTCGCGGCGTCGGTGAAGGCATCGGCGTCGGGGCCGTCGATCAGGATGGCGATGCCGGGATTGGTGCAGAACTGCCCGGCCCCCATCGTCAGCGATCCGGCCCAGCCCCCGGCGATCTCCGCCCCGCGCGCCCGAACAGCCCCGGGCAGGAGGAACATCGGGTTGACGCTGCCCAACTCGCCGAAGAAGGGGATCGGGTCGGGCCGCGCCTCGATCTCGTCGGCGATGGTGTCGAGGAAGGCGGCACGCTCGGCGCGGGTCGCGTAGCCATAGGACCAGAACGCCTCCTCGGCCGCAGCGCAGGCCTGCCCGACGAGCGCCGGCGTGCCGACGGCGAAGTCGCGGGCCGGGCCGTGGGCGGGGACGAAGGTCTCCGTCCCCCCGGTCCGGGTGCCCGCGATCAGGTGCTGGCCACGAAGGGCGAGGTCGGTCTTGTCTGGCATGGAATCCGGGTCCGTTCAGTCGTGGAAGGGGGTGGTGACGATGCGTTCGCCGAGTGTAAAGGCATCGGCCACATGTGTCATCGGCGCAAGGTCCATGTCGATGCCGGCCCGCGCGACGAGAGCCGCCATCTTCGCATAGAGCCGGGGATATTCGCCGCCAAGTGGCACGCCTTCCCCGGCCGGCGCCGGCTGCTCCTTGCCGTCGAGCGCAAGCCGCGCGCCGCCATCGGCGAGAAGCAGCGCGCCGGTATCGGTCGCGACCTCGATGGTCCAGATCTGGTTGCCCTCCTGCCGCCAGTCGAAGGCAGCGGAGACCTCGGCGCCGCCGGGATGGGCGAATTCGAGATCGGCGGCGATCGGGGTCTGGCGGTTGGCCGGACAGGTCAGCCGGGCACGGGTGAGGTGGATCGGCTCCGGCAGGATCTCGGTCAGGATCGAGAGCGCGTTGATGCCCGGATCGAAGACGCCGAGCCCGCCCGGCCGCCAGATCCAGTCCTGGCCGGGATGCCAGCGCCGGACATCCTCCTTCCAGGTGACGGTCACGCGGCGGATGGTCTTGCCCTCGAGCCAGGCCTTCGCCGGGGCGACCTGCGCCGCTTCGCGCGAATGCCAGGTGGCGTAGAGCGTGAGGCCCATGTCGCGGGCCATCGCCGCCAGTGCGTGGCATTCAGAGAGCGTCGCGCCGGGCGGCTTTTCCAGCATCACGTGCCGGCCCGCGCGCAAGGCCGCCGCCGCATGGGCGAAGCGCGGCACCGGCGGCAGGCAGAGCGAGACGACCTGGATCCCGGGTCGCTCGGCCAGCATCGTGGCGAGGTCGGGGAAGGTCTCCACCCCCTCCACTCCGCCGTGGCGCGAGACGGCGGCCGCGAGTTCCCAATCGCGCGAGGAGGCGATGGCGGGGACATGCTGGTCGCGGGCGATCTTGCCGATGCCGACGAGGGCGATCTTCATCAGTGCGACTCCTTGCCGACCGGTGCGCCGCGGCAGCCTTTCAGGAAGTCGAGATCGGCGCCGGTATCGGCCCCCTCGACATGGGTCTGGTGCAGCCAGGCGTAGCCCGACGCGGGCTTGTCCTGCGGCGGCGTCCAGGCGGCGAGCCGCGCGGCCAGTTCGGCCTCGGAAATGTCGAGATGCAGGCGCCGGTTCGGCACGTCGAGCTCGATCATGTCGCCGTCGCGCACCACGGCGAGCGGCCCGCCGGCGGCGGCTTCGGGCGAGGTGTGGAGGACGACGGTGCCATAGGCGGTGCCCGACATGCGCGCGTCCGAGATCCGCACCATGTCGGTGATCCCCTTGCGAAGAACCTTCGCCGGCAGACCCATATTGCCGACCTCGGCCATGCCGGGATAGCCCTTCGGCCCGCAGTTCTTCAGGACCATCACGCAGGTCTCGTCGATGTCGAGCGCCTCGTCGGCGATGCGGCGCTTGTAGTCGTCGATATCCTCGAAGACGACCGCGCGGCCGCGATGCTTCAGAAGGTGCGGGCTCGCGGCGGAGGGTTTCAGCACCGCCCCCTTCGGCGCGAGGTTGCCTTTCAGGACCGCGATGCCGCCCTGCCGGGTCAGCGCCTTTTCGACCGGCAGGATCACGTCCTCGTTGTAGTTCACGACGTCCCTGACCTGGTCCCAGATCGTCTCGCCCGCGACGGTCAGCGCGTTCTTGTTGAGCAGCCCCGCCTCGCCGAGCCGCTTCAGCACGACCGGCAGGCCGCCGGCATAGAAGAACTCCTCCATCAGGTATTTTCCCGAGGGCATGAGGTTGACAATGGTCGCCACGTTGCGCCCCAAGGCGTCCCAGTCGTCGAGCGTCAGGTCGACCCCGACGCGGCCGGCGATGGCCAGAAGGTGGACGACGGCATTGGTGGAGCCGCCGATGGCGCCGTTGGTGCGGATAGCGTTCTCGAAGGCTTGCCTCGTCAGCACGTCCGAGGGCTTCAGGTCGTCCTTGACCATCTGCACGATGCGCCGGCCCGTGAGTTGCGCCATGACGCGGCGGCGCGAATCCACCGCCGGGATCGCGGCATTGCCCGAAAGCGCCATGCCGAGCGCCTCGGCCATCGACGCCATCGTGGAAGCGGTTCCCATCGTGTTGCACGACCCCGGCGAGCGGGACATGGAGGCTTCGGCATCGAGAAAGTCCCCGGCCGTCATCTCGCCCGCCTTCACCGCCTCGGAGAACTTCCACAGATGCGTGCCGGAGCCGACGCGTTCGCCCCGGAAGTAGCCGTTCAGCATCGGCCCGCCGGTGACGACGATCGACGGCAGGTCGGTGGAGGCGGCAGCCATCAGCAAGGACGGCGTGGTCTTGTCGCAGCCGACCATGAGGACGCAGCCATCCATCGGCTGGCCACGCATCGCCTCCTCGACCGCCATCGCGGCGAGGTTGCGGAACATCATCGCGGTCGGGCGGAAGCCGGATTCGGAGGCCGAGAAGACCGGCACTTCGACCGGCAGGCCGCCGGCCTCGTAGATGCCATGCTTCACGCGCTGGGCGAGGTCATTGAGATGCGCGTTGCAGGGGGTCAGCTCCGACCAGGTGTTGAGGATGCCGATCACCGGGCGACCGTCGAAGAGGTCATGCGGCAGGCCCTGGTTCTTCATCCAGCCGCGATGGTAGATCGCGTCGCGCGAGGTGCCGCCGAACCATTGCTGGGAGCGGAGTTTCCGGGGCCATTTCGCGGGTTTGAAGGTCATCGGAGAACCTCAGAGGGGTTGCACGGCCACCGCGTGCGCGTCCGGCACGGCGATGGCAAGGGGGTTGCGCAAGGGCAGGCCGAAGCCGGGCGCCTCGATCTCGAACACATCGCCGGCCTCCGCCCTGATCCCGTCGGCGAAGGACAGCGTCGCGGTGCCGAAGAAGTGGACGTGCAGATCGCCGGGCTGGCGGAAGATGTCGTATTTGAAATGGTGATGCTCGAGGTTGGCAAGGCTGTGCGACATGTTCGCCTCGCCCGACAGGAACGGCTTTTGCCACAACGCCTTGCCGCCGCGCAGGATGCGGCTCTGGCCCCGGATATCGGCGGGCAGGTCGCCGACCAGAAGCTCCGGCCCGAAGGCGGCGGGGCGGAGCTTGGAATGCGCGAGCCAGAGGTAGTTGCCCCGCTCGGTCACGTGATCGGAGAATTCGTTGCCGAGCGCGAAGCCGAGGCGGAAGGGCGTGCCGTCGGGGCCGATGAGGTAGAGGCCGGCGATCTCCGGCTCCTCGCCCGCATCCTTGGCGAAGCCGGGCGAGAGGAGCGGTTGGCCGGGGGCCGTGGCGGCATGGACGTTGCCCTTGTAGAACCATTCCGGCTCGGCCCCGACCTTGCCCGCCGCCGGCCTGCCGCCCTCAAGACCCATGCGGAACATCTTCATGCTGTCGGTCATCTCGGCCGGATCGGCCTTGGCATGCATCGCGTCGCGGGTCGCGGCACTGCCTAGATGGGTAAGGCCGGTCCCGGTCAGATGCAGATGCGCGGGGTCGGGGTGATCGACGGGCAGCAGCATCCGCCCCTCGGCATAGGCCGCCGCCGGATCGACCGGCGCGCCGATCCCGTGGGACGCGACCGCGTCCGCAAGGCTCTCGCCCCGGCCGATCCCGCCCGCCGTGCCCGCTTCGCCGCGTTCCGCTCGCGCCATTCCCGTCCCCTCCTGATCCGTCACGATGAGCGACATGATCCGCTCCTGGCTCGCCTCGGCGGCCGTCAGTTCGCCGACAAGCGCGCCTTCGTTCATCACGTAGATGCGGTCGCACATGCCCAGCAGTTCCGGCATTTCCGAGGAGATCATGATCACCCCTTTGCCTTCGGCGCTGAGCGTGTTGATGATCCCGTAGATCTCGAACTTCGCGCCGCATCAATGCCGCGCGTCGGCTCGTCGAGGATCAGAACCTCCGGTCCGGCGAAGAGCCATTTCGACAGGACGACCTTCTGCTGGTTGCCGCCCGAGAGGTTCATCACCTTCTGGAAGACCGACGGCGTGCGGATATTCATCGCGGCGCGGTACTTCTCGGCGACCCGGGTTTCCTTCGCCTCGGTGATGACGCCCCGCGACGACACCGCCGGCAGATTCGTCAGGGTGATGTTGCGCTGGATCGTCTCGTCGAGGATGAGGCCCAGCGACTTGCGGTCCTCGGTCACGTAGGCGAGGCCTGCGGCGATCGCCTTCGGCACGGTCGAGACATCGGCCGGGCGGCCGTTGATGCTGACCTCGCCGGAGATGTGGCGACCATAGCTCCGGCCGAAAAGGCTCATCGCCAGTTCGGTGCGGCCCGATCCCATCAGCCCGGCGATGCCCACGACCTCTCCCTTGCGCACGGTCAGGTTCGCGGCCTTGATCACCTGCCGGCCGGAATGCTCCGGATGCCAGACGTTCCAGTCACGGAGTTCCAGGATCACCTCGCCGGCGCGGCGGTCGCGTTCCGGATAGCGATGCGCCATGTCGCGGCCGACCATGTCGCGGACGATGCGGCCCTCGGTGATGTCCTCGGTCCGCGCGTCCATGGTCGAGACGGTGGCGCCGTCGCGGATCACCGTCACCGTGTCGGCGACGCGGCGCACCTCGTTCAGCTTGTGGCTGATGATGATCGAGGTCACGCCTTGCGCCTTCAGGTCGAGAAGCAGGTCGAGCAGCGCCTGGCTGTCGGCCTCGGAGAGGGCGGCGGTCGGCTCGTCGAGGATCAGGAGCCGCACGTCCTTGGAGAGCGCCTTCGCGATCTCCACGAGCTGCTGCTTGCCCACCCCGAGGCTGTCGACGAGCGTCGCGGGCGTTTCGGCAAGGCCGACCTTCTTCAGGAGGCCTTCCGCGCGCCGGAACGT
The DNA here is from genome assembly GCA_011620265.1 of Paracoccaceae bacterium. GTDB lineage: Bacteria > Pseudomonadota > Alphaproteobacteria > Rhodobacterales > Rhodobacteraceae > Albidovulum. The sequence continues at coordinate 2,107 of WOZM01000222.1, read as the reverse complement.
GTCGCGCCAGTCGATGACGCCGCCTTTCGCGCGCTCGTTGCCGAGAAAGAGGTTCTCGGCGATCGACAGGAGCGGCACCAGCGCCAGTTCCTGGTGGATGATGATGATGCCCTTCGCCTCGCTGTCGGCGATGCCGGAAAAGGCGGCGGGCCTTCCGTCGAAGAGGATCTCGCCCTCGTAGCTGCCGGCGGGATAGACCCCCGAGAGGACCTTCATCAGCGTCGATTTGCCGGCGCCGTTTTCGCCCAGGAGCGCGTGGATCTCGCGGGTGTCCTTGAAGACGGTGGAATACTGCTCGCCGGCAAGGATCGACTTCACCGACGGCACTTCTGCGTCCTGGCCCGAGACGATCGGCATCTTGAGATCGCCCGAACCGTAGCCGACGCCCTTCAGCGACGACAGGATGCCGATGGAAAGTCCGTCATAGGGGCTGAGGACGCCGTGCACCGGCTTGTCGGTGTAGTTGGCCGACAGAAGGTTGTCCATCCGCGACTGCGCGACCGCACCGTCCCAGCGCAGCGTGCCCACGGTATCCATGCCCGTCTGGCCCGAGCCTATGACGACGGTGCCCGCGTCGATCAAGGGCTGAAGCACGCTCATCGCGCCGTCTTAGAAGAAATAGGCGTTGTTGTCGTCGGGCGAGCCGCCGAAGCGCTCCTTGAGGCCGTTCACGAGGCTCGTCGCCTGCTGGACGCCGACCTTGAAGTTGTCGAAGGTCGCGTAATAGTCGACGTTGCCGCTGTCGCGGATCAGCCGGTCATAGGCGATGACCTTGATGCCGGAGGCGGCGGCGATCACCAGCACGTCGACGCCCTTGGTGATCATGTTCTCGATCTGGGCAAGCTGGTTCGGAATGTCGTCTTCGGCATATTGCAGATCGGTCTCGTAACCGGCGGCGGTGAATTGCTCCACCATCGAGTTTCCGTCCGAGATCCAGCGGGCCGAGGATTTCGTCGGCATGGAAATGCCCACGGTGCCCTCTGCGGCGGCCTCGAAGGCGAATACCGAGGCGCACATCGCCATCGCGATGGCGAAAGGTCTGAATGTCATGGCTCTCTTCCTCGTTGGGGGCTCGCCATGTTTGGTCAGGCCCCGCTCCTCCTGTTGGCAAGTCGATTCGACTGTGGGGGATTTCTAGATTGCGCCGACATATCCGCAAAAAATTACATTGAGGCTGATTGGGATAGCGAAAGTGGTATGCAATGCAGGCCGAACTGAGTCTCAAGCCCGCCCAGTTGCGGCTGGTGGCCGAGATTGCCGAGCACGGCCAGCTTCAGCTTGCCGCGGCCGAGATCGCGGTGACCCAACCGGCGGCGTCGCGAATGCTGGCGCAGATCGAACGGGCAGTCGGTGCGGCGCTCTTTCTCCGGCATCCGAAGGGGATGGAGCCGACGGCGGTGGGTCTGGCGGTCGCCAAGCGGGCGCGGGCGATGCTGCGCGAGATGCGCGATCTCGGACACGAGGTGGCGATCCTGCGCGCCGGGCGCGGCGGTTCGGTCCATGTCGGCGCGGTCACCGGCCCGGCGGTCGGCTATCTGGTTCCCGCGATCCAGAGCATCAAGGCGAACGCGTCCGGGGCCGACATCACCGTCGATGTCGCCCCGTCGCGCCAGCTTCTGCGCGACCTCGCCTCGGGCCGGCTCGATTTCGCGCTGGCGCGGTTCCTGCCGGAATTCGACAGCCGCGACTTCGATGTCGAGCCGGTGCGGGACGAGAAGGTGTCGCTGCTGGTCCGGCGCGACCATCCGCTGCGCGCCGCGCCGTCGGTCGCGCTGTCGGCCCTCGCCGGCTACGAATGGGTGATGCAGGAAAGTGGCGCGCCGATCCGCGAGGCGATGAACAATGCGTTCGGATCGGCGGGGCTCAGCGCGCCCGGCAATATCGTCAACAGCTCCTCGCTGCTCCTGATGATCGCCTATCTGTCGCGGACGGACGCGATCGCCCCGGTTTCGGAAGAGGTCGTGCAGCTTCTGGTCAGTGCGCCGGTCAGCGCCGGGTTCGTGACGCTGCGCCTCGACCGGCCGATTCGTGTCTCGCCCTACTTCCTGCTCAGCTGACCTGCCCCCTTTTTGAGGGCCACTCGTAAGTAGAGCCTGTTCTTTTTCTG
>WOZM01000041.1 GCA_011620265.1 Paracoccaceae bacterium | reverse complement strand
GTGTCTATGCCCGTGCCGCGGCATGGATCCTCGGCGCCGACCGATGGGACGAGGCCACCTGGCGGCGGCTCGAGGCGCAGGCGGGCGTGGAAACGCGCATGCCCACGGCCACCGCAACCGACATCGCCACACAAGACTCGGCCCAGCCCAAGGCCGGAACCCTGACCACGCCACGCCGGAAACGGCGGGCCTACACCCCGAACTTCATGAGAGACTGATGGACCTGGAACGCATGCAGGCCCTGCTCACGGCGCTGCAGGAGGCCCGCTTCGCCGGGCTCCGCAGCGTCAGCTACGACGGCAAGACCGTGACCTATGGCTCGGATGCCGAACTGGCGGCGGCGATCAGGGATCTTGAAGGCCGGATAGCTACCGCCTCGGCCACCCCGCGTCGCCGCCGGTGGGGCACCGTGGCCACGAAGGGTCTGTGACCAATGGTCTTTGACGCCTTCCGCGCACGGCTCGGGTCCATCATCGGCGGGTTCGACGCGGCGCAGTCCCATCGGCGCATGCGCGGGTTCCGGGCCACCCGGGCGCATGTGAACACGCTGATCGCCGCCTCCGGCGAGACCATCACGGCCCGCGCACGCTGGCTGGTCAGGAACAATGGCTACGCCGCGAACGCCGTCGATGCCTTCGCGAACCATGTCGTCGGCGACGGCATCAAGCCTTCGTCAAGGATCACAGATTCCGCCAAGAAGGAGGAGTTGCAGAAGCTCTGGCTCGCCTGGACCGACGAAGCCGATGCCGAGGGGCTGACCGATTTCTTTGGCCTTCAGCGCCGCGCCGCACGCGAGGTGTTTCTTGCGGGCGAGGTCTTCCTGCGCATCCGCACGCGGCGGGCGGAAGATGGACTGACTGTACCGATGCAGCTGCAGATGCTCCCCTCGGAAATGCTGCCCCAGGACATGACCCGCGTGCTGCCCGGCGCGGGGTCGATCCGGCAGGGCATCGAGTTCGATGGGATCGGGCGGCGGGTGGCCTACCACTTCCTGCGTCGCCATCCGGGCGACATGACCGATCCGGGGCTGGCGGGCGACACGGTGCGGGTGCCCGCGTCCGAGGTCATCCATATCCTCGACCCGGTTGAGGCGGGCCAACTGCGCGGCGTGTCGCGCTTTGTGGCGGCGGTGGTGAAGCTGTTCACCCTTGATCTTTACGACGACGCGGAACTCGAGCGGAAGAAGACCGCCGCGATGTTCGCCATGTTCATCACCTCCCCCGCCCCGGAAACCGCCCTCGATCCGGCCGAGGACGATCTGGAGGTCGAACCCGGCCAGGTGGTGCGGCTGGACCCCGGCGAGGACGTGACCACGCCATCCACCCCGGACTCGGGCAGCACCTATGAACCCTTCCAGTACCGCACGCTTCTGCAGATCGGGGCCGCGCTGGGCGTGCCCTATGGGTATCTGACCGGCGACACCGCCAAGGGGAACTTCTCGAACACGCGGATCGCGCTGGTCGACTTCCGGCGCCGCATCTCGGCCTTCCAGCATTCGGTCATAGTCTATCAGCTCTGCCGTGCCGTCTGGACGCGCTGGATGGACATGGCGGTGCTGGGAGACGCCATTGATCTGCCGGGCTTTGCCGCCGAACGGCGCCAATACCTAGCCTGCGACTGGCTCCCCACGAAATGGGACTGGATCGACCCCGCCAAGGACGCCGCGGCCGAGATCCTGCAGATCGAGGCGGGCCTGAAATCCCGCACGCAGGCCATCGCCGAACGCGGTTACGACGCCGAGCAGGTGGACCGGGAAATCGCGGCCGAACGCAAGCGCGAGGCGGAGCTTGGTCTCGACTTCCGGCGGCCGGGGTCACCGGCGCAGGCGGCGGGTGGCAGCAGCGCGGATCAGGGCGGCGAAACGAACCCCGACAATGAGGACCAGCGCGAGAACGACGATGGCGAGGACCGGGAACCCCGGCCCGCGGAGGACGCATGATGCATCACACCCAGATCGCCCAGCGCGTCTTCAACACACCGCTGATGGTCGATCCCGCCAAGGCGCTGGCCTTCCTGACAGGCCTTGGCCCGCGGATCACGGGGCGGGAGATCCGCGTCGACGGATTGGAAGTTGCTGTCGAGGATCGCGAAGCAGCCAGCCTGCCCGCCCGGGCGTCCCTCTTCGGTGATGACCTGACTGCCCGACAGACACGAAACGGCAGACAGCCCTTCACCGTCGTGGACGGAATCGCGGTCATCGAGATCGCGGGCACGCTGGTGCATCGCGGCGCCTGGATCGGACAATCCTCCGGCCTGACCTCCTACGAGGGCATCGCAGCCCAGCTGCAGGCGGCCCTTTCCGACCCCGCGATCCGTGGCATTGCCCTCGACATCGACAGCTTCGGTGGAGAAGTCTCGGGGGCCTTTGACCTCGCCGACCGCATCCGGGCGGCACGTGCGCAGAAACCGATCCACGCATTCGTCGCGGATCATGCCCTTTCGGCCGCCTATGCGCTGGCTTCGCAGGCCGACCGCATCATCCTGCCCCGCACGGGCGCGGTCGGCAGCATCGGCGTCGTGGCCATGCACAGCGACATGAGCGGGGCGCTCGACCAGAAGGGCATCGCCGTCACGCTGATCCATGCAGGCGCCCGCAAGGTCGATGCCAATCCGTATCAGCCCCTGCCCGAGGCCGTCCGCGACCGGATCGCGGGCGAGTTGGAGGACCTGCGGCAGCTCTTCGCCGAAACCGTCGCCGAAGGGCGCGGCCGACGCCTCGACACCCGACGTGCGCTGGGCACTGAGGCCGCCGTCTTCCGCGGCGAGGCGGCGGTCTTTGCCGGCCTGGCCGACGAGGTGGCCGATCCCGTCGCCGCCTTCCGCGCTTTCGCCGCCGCACCCCGCGGCACATCCACCCCCAAAGGAAAGGGCCCGATGATGACCACTGCCCCCGAAGATCATGCGCAGCTTCCGGCCGCGCCTGCCGCCAGCACCCCGCCGGAGCCGACCCCGCCCGCGGCAATCGCACCGCCGCAGACCACGGCGGCCGCCATGTCGCCCGAAGCGATCCGGGCCGAGGCGGCGGAGGTCGCGCAAGTCTGCGCGCAGGCCGCCCGGCTCGGCATCCAGATCGATGCCGCCGATGCCGTGGCCAAGGGCGTGAAGCCGGAAGCGCTGCGCGCAAAGGTTCTGGCCGATCTTGCCGCGCGCAGCGATGCCGCGGGCATCATCGCCACCGCCCCGGCCGCAGGCGCGAAGGAAAGCCCCATCGTCGCGGCCGCGAAGAAATCGGCCGCCGCCTCGCGCTGATCCCGGCACCGATCACTGCCGCGCGCGCCATCGAGCAGCGCACCCCATCCCCCGAACATCCTGGAGACTGAACCATGCCCGTCCTGACGGAACCGCCCAGCATGGGCGACGTCCTCAAATATGAGGTCAACCCGAACTACACCCGCGAGGTGATCACCCTGCTCGCGGGCATGCCCTATCCCGTGGGCGCCGTCCTCGGCCGCATCACCGCCAGTGGCAAATACAAGCTGGCAACCAGCGGCGGCACGGATGGCGCACAGACCGCCTCGGCAGTCCTGCTCTATGCCGTGGACGCAACCCTCGCGGACGCCGTGGGCATCGTCATCGCCCGCGGCCCGGCCATCGTCTCGCGCGCTGGCCTCGCCTACGACGCCACCGTCGATGACGGGGCAAAGATCACCACCAAGATCGGCCAGCTGGCCGCCGCAGGCATTGTCGCGCGCGACGGCGTCTGATCCCCCTCATTCCCCCGGAGCCCCACCATGACCCTCGTCCGCAATCCCTTTGACGCTGGCGGCTATTCGCTGGCCGAGATGACGCAGGCCATCAACATCCTGCCGAACCTCTACACCCGCCTCGCCCAGATCGGCCTCTTCCGTTTCGAAGGCGCCAGCCAGCGCTCGGTCATCATCGAACAGTACGAAGGCGTCCTGAGCCTGCTGCCCTCCGTCCCCCTCGGCGGCCCCGCCACCGTCGGCACCCGGGAAGGCCGGTCGATGCGCAGCTTCGCCCTGCCATGGATCCCGCATGACGACGTGGTCCTGCCTGCTGACATCCAAGGCGCCCCCGCGCTGGGCGGCGCCTTCGACGCGGCAGATCCCCTCGTCGAGGTGATGAACCGCAAGCTGCTGCTGATGCGGCGCAAGCATGCCCAGACCAGGGAATACATGGAGATGAACGCGCTCCGCGGCATCGTGAAAGACGGCGCGGGCACCACCCTCTACAACTACTTCACCGAATTCGGCCTGGCGCAAATCTCGGTCGACTTCGTTCTCGGTACCGCAGGCACCAACGTGCAGGGCAAGGTCCGCGAGGTGCTGCGCGCCATCGAGGACAACCTCTTGGGCGAAGCGATGACCAGCGTGCACGCCCTCGTCAGCCGGGAATTCTTCGACAAGCTGATCGCCCATCCCAAGACGGAAGAGGCCTACAAATTCTACGCCTCGACCGGCGCTCAGCCCCTGCGCGAGGATGTGCGGCGCAACTTCCCCTTCGGCGGGATCCTGTTCGAGGAATACTCCGGCACCGTCACCCTCTCGACCAAGGCCACCGAACGGCTGGTCCCGGCGAACGAGGGGATCGCCTTCCCCTTGGGCACGATGGACACCTTCACCACCTATGGCGGCCCCGCGAACCTGCTCGAGACCGCCAACACCATCGGCCTCCCGCTCTACGCCCGCCAGCATCTCGACGAGAAGGGCCGCTGGATCGACGTCATGACCGAGGCCTCGATCCTGCCGGTGAACAAGCGGCCGCGGCTGGCGATCCGTCTGCACACGTCGAACTGACGGACCCACCCATGTCCGTCTTCGCCGCCGCCATGGACCGCCTCTTCACCCATGCGTCCATGGCGGCCCCGGCCCTCTGGATCTCGGCCACCACCTCCGAGGAACGCCCCATACGCATCATCCGCCGCGCCCCAGATCGCGTCACAGACTTCGGCGCGGGGCGGTTCGTCAGCGACACGACCGTGGTGGATGTGCGCGTCGCCGACTTGCCTGCCCCGCGCCCGGGCGATGTGATCGTCATCGGTGCTGACAGCCATGTGATCCAGGGGGAACCGCTGCGCGACCGGGAACGGCTCATCTGGACCCTCGATCTCCGCCCGGCCTGATCCGATGAAACTGAAGCTCACCATCGATCCTGACATCGTCGCGATGATGCAGGCGGAAATCGCTGCCGGTGAAAAGGCCGTCACCACCGCCATGCGCGAGGCGGGCGCAGGCCTCAAATCCGCCTGGCGGGGCCAGATCACCGGCGCGGGGTTGGGCACGCGGCTCGGCAACTCGATCCGGCTGGCCACCTATCCCAAGGGCGGCGAGAGCCTGAACGCCGCAGCACTGGTCTGGTCGAACGCCCCGGTGATCGTCGGCGCGCATGACGCGGGGCCGTTGATAAGGTCAAAGGATGGGTTCTGGCTGGCCATCCCCACCCCGGCCGCAGGCAAATCCACCCGCGGCGGCCGCATCACCCCCGGTGAATGGGAGCGCCGCACCGGCCTGCGCCTGCGGTTCATCTACCGGCGCCGGGGCACGAGCCTGCTGGTTGCGGAGGGGCGGTTGAACAGCAAGGGCCGGGCGGTGGCGTCACGATCGAAGACCGGCCGCGGGCTGACCACCGTGCCGATCTTCCTGCTGGTGCCGCAGGTCAGGCTGCGCAAGCGGCTGGATCTGGCGCGGGATGCCGAGCGGGCCATCGACGGCGTGCCGGGGCGAATCGTGGCGGGGTGGGTGGAGCCGTGAAATCGGTCAAGCGCGGGACCGACATGACGAGTTGTCGGTTCAAGGGATGATGGCTTTTCGCTACGATCCACCATACCGCGCATTTGAAGCGCCGGTCAGACATCGAGGATGCAGCACCATGGAATACAACGGCTTTATTTCAACGCTGATCGATAGAAGTGAGCAATTGCTGCCCTTGGATCGGCCTGACGAACTGGATGTCACAAGGCTTCTTCTGGTTCTGAATACCGGCTTCGCGCTCGTTCGCGACAGAATTCGTTATTGGGATGATGCGGAGGACAGGCGGCTGCGAGGTTCAAATCCCTGGAAAGATGTGCAGAAGGCATGCAAGAGCCGCCTAGACAAACCGATATCGATGAACGGGCAAGTATTCTTCGATGATTTCCGTACATCGCGGGACTGGGCCTATCTTCGCGTGCCGAAAGAAGGAACCCGCGGATCGCTCTCCGCCCACAACGTTGTTGAATGCCTTCGCAACGCGGAAGAGATTCCTTCTGATGGGCTCAAGCTCGACGCAGTCATGTGGGCACTCCGAAACTCTTTTGCACACGGTGGTGTCTTGCCGATGTCGCCGTCTCAAGCTGGGCAACGACTCAGACCGTCCGCGATGCAGCTTCATGACGGTCGTCATATCGACCGGGTCTATTTCGTATCAAGATGGACGGGAGATTCGATACAGGACGATCTTGGCTGGATCGTGATGGAATTCGGCCTCAATGCCTTGCGTGCCTTCTGGGAGGACTGGAAAGCACTCATACTTGTGCCAGGACGGCACGCTCTGGATCAACTGGACCGCGTGGCCTGATATGCAGCGCATCGCTTTCTATCCCTGCTGCGGCAAGGACATTTTACCACCCGCTTCGGCCCTGACGGGAATTGCAGATGAGATCATCTATTGCGATATCAGCCGCTCCCTCCGCGACGACCCATTGCTGGTCGGTTGCAATGGGCCGAGGCGCACTTTCTGGCGGATGGATATAAGGGAAGCTCTCGATCAGATAGCACGCATCGACGTATTCTTCTACAGACGCGATGGAACGTCAGAGGGTGGCAGTGGGATTTTTGTGCTCGGGCGCGATATCATGCCGTTGATACTTGCAAAGATGACGGCTGAGCCGGGTCTTTTCATCACGGACGGGTCGAACTCCCGAGGCGGCACGTTTCGGAAGATGCAGCGAAATTCCGGGCTGACTGCCTTCGGAAAGCACATCAAGAAGAGGCCAGAACAGAGGTTCGAGGCCCTCGGCATGCTTGAGTTCGATGTACGTTCCAATCTCTGAGCGGACAGCGAAATAGAAGCCGCTCCCATTGGCCAGAATGCTGGAAACATGCCCACTACCCGAGAAACCGTCCTCGCCGCGCTGCACGCGCGGCTTCAACCGCTTG